>JBKCTR010000334.1:0-2319 GCA_046318755.1 Planctomycetaceae bacterium | reverse complement strand
GGCCGAGAGAGTCGAGTAGAGAAAGTGGAGAGTAGACACAGAGGTCCGCGCTCACGCGAGGCTGGTTATGGCCCCATTCGTCGGGATGCGCGGATGAGCGCGGATTGCATTTTCGGCCCGAGCGGTTTGGCTGCCCATTGGGGCGGGGGTTGTCGGTCGGCTACCCAGTGGAGCGGACACAGAGGTCCGCCCCCCCGCGGTGGTTTATTCCAAAGGCAGTGCGGTGGGCGGAGGGGCGGGTCAGCCCCCTCATCCGCCCGTTGGGCCCCTTCTCCCCCTTGGGGGAGAAGGGGCCGATCCAAGCCAGCCCAAGCTGGAGTGTTGGGCTGAGCGAGCGGAACAGCGCAATCTGGGACCGCCATTTGGCTGCCCCTGGAACGGTGTATGTTGATCCAGGCCCATCGGAACGGCTCACACGGAGGTTCGCCATACCGGGATCAGTCGTTCCAGGAGGAGTGCTCTCGGTGGCGGGACGGGTGCGGCTTGGACCGAGCCTCGCCCTCTCGGAACGACGAATCCGAGGCATGAAAGGGGACGGTCATATCGTCCCCGAACATGGTGGCTCAGACCAGTTCGCGGATGGCCGGTTGTTGCGTGAGGTATTGAGGTCGGCCGGTGGGGTCGATCAGCGTGGTCGATTCCGACGCGATCCCCAGATTGCGGTAGAGGGTCGCGAAGATTTCCTGGAAGTGCACGGGGCGTTCCTTGGCGAATTCCCCCAGCCGGTTGGTCGCCCCCAGCACCTGCCCGCCGCGAATTCCCCCGCCGGCCAAGAGCGCACAGCTCACCTGCGGCCAGTGGTCGCGGCCGGCGTTGTTGTTGATTCGCGGGGTGCGGCCGAATTCGCCCCAGACAATCACCGTGGTGTGTTCCAATAAGCCGCGCGTTTCCAAGTCATCCAGCAGGGCACTCAGGCACTGGTCGAGCTTTCCGCCATGGTCGCGCACCAGTTGGAAGTTCTGCCCGTGGCTGTCCCACCGGCCGAAACTGAGCGTCACCACGCGCACTCCCGCCTCCACCAACCGGCGGGCCAACAGCAGATGGTCGTTGCAGGTGGGCGCTCCGTCGTACTGGTAGTTGTACGGCTTGCCGTCGCCATACTTCGCGACAATCGCCGGGTCTTCCTTTGACAGGTCGAGGGCATCCAGCAGTTTCGACGAGGTCAGCACGTCGAGCGCCCGCTGGCCGAAGGCGTCCATCCCCTTCATCATTCCCGACGCATCGACATCCCGGCGCAGCTTGTCGACGCAGGTCAGCAGATCGCGGCGGTCGCGCAACCGGTCGATGGTCAGCTCGTGCAGTTTCATGTCGGCCATTCCCTGGCCATCGGGCTTGAAGGCCTGGAAGGCGGCCCCCAGAAAGCCCGGTTTGCCCGAATCGGACCAGCGGATTTCCCGGGTCTTCTCGGCCAGCCCTACGAAGGGGGGGACGGCGGGATCGGTCGGCCCCTGCAGCTTGGTGACCACCGAGCCGAGGCTGGGACGGCCGCCAATCGACTGCAGCTCGGTCGGCAGCCAGCCGGTCATGCACTGAAAGCCATCGTGCCGGTCGGTCGCCCCCACCACCGTCCGGATGAGGGCGCATTTGTCGACCCGTTTGGCCAGTTGGGGAAAGACCTCGCAGATCTCGATCCCGGGCACATTCGTGGCGATCGGTTCAAACTCGCCGCGAATCTCTTTGGGAGCGTCTGGCTTCAGATCGAACATGTCCTGGTGCGGGGGACCACCCCCCAGGAAGATGTTGATGACCGACTTGTGCGGCTGCCCGGCCGTGGGTTGGGCCGCCTCGAGGCGCAGCAGGTCCGCCAGATTGAACGCCCCGGCTCCCAGACCCAGGGCCCCGATGCGCAAGACATTCCGTCGGGTCTGACGATCGCAAAACGTACGATGCGGCGCGCCGAGAAGGGAAAGCATGGGTCGGTCTCGCAATCCACCAAACAGGTCAGAGAAGGGGAACTCAGTCTGCGCCTCGCTTTGGCCGCCTCGTCGATCCATCACCACCAAGCTGGCGCTGGCAGCCAACTTCCGCGAAGATTCTCGCTTCCATCCATAAGTATCGGTTCATGCTGCGTCCGGTTCAACACCCAATCCCGGGCATCATCCATCTGTTCAAGTATTCGCCTGTCGGCCGTGGGATCGGCCGGTTGTGCGGGTGGGGGCGGGAACAGACCTCTGGACGGGATGGACAGCCGCGGTGGGTCTGGAGGCAGACCCCGTTGGCCCAACGGTTCTGGACGACGCCTCTGCGGTCGGCGTGGAGGGGAGGTTGGCGGTGCGGCGGGGGGGGTGTGTTCTCTTGTTCGCCGTGGATCCCCTATAC
>JBKCTR010000333.1:0-4404 GCA_046318755.1 Planctomycetaceae bacterium | reverse complement strand
CAGATCGGTACCGCCGGTGGCCGTTTCAATGAGAGTGTCGGTTCCCAGAAGAGTATCGGCATCGAACAGATAGGTGTCGTTGCCCGTGCCGCCGGAGAGCGTGTCATTCCCGGCACCGCCGGTCAGCACATTCACCAGGGTATTGCCGGTGAGGATGTCATTGGCCGCTCCGCCGATGACGTTCTCGAATGTCGTGGCCGAACCCAGAACCAGGGTGAGGCGACCGGCCGCGATCGTCTGTACGGTCGCCATCGACAGATCGACCGCGGCCCCAACGCCGGTGGTCGGTGTGAAGTCGAGCGTGTCGATCCCGCCACCGGCTTCATTGAGGGTGTCGGCCCCGAGGTTCTCATCGAGGTCGAATCGATAGACGTCGTTCCCCGCCACACCGGTGAGGGTATCGTTGCCCGGGCCGCCGACCAGCACGTTGGCCAGCGTGTTACCCGTCAACGTGTCGGCCACGCTGCCGCCGGTGACGTTTTCGATGGCAGAAGCCGAGGTGAGCGTGAGGGTCAGGTTCGCATTGACGACCTGGGCGGTGATCAACCCGAGATTCAAAGCAATCGCCTGGGTGGTCGTGGCCGAGAAGTCGAGCGTATCGATCCCGACACTGTCGTTGACGGTGTCGATTCCCAGAGCCGTGTCGGCATCAAACAGGTAGGTGTCATTCCCGGCCCCGCCGGCGAGGGAGTCGGTCCCGCCACCGCCAATCAGCAAGTCATTGCCGCCCGCAGCGGTCAGGGTGTCATTCCCTTCATCGCCGTAAAGCCAGGCATTCCGGGTGATGGTTGACGCCAGGGTCACGTTGTCATTCCCGGCTTGCCCGAAGACAACGATCCGGCCCGTGGGAGCAAACGAACCAGCCGAGACGGCATTGATCGTGACCGTCGTGTTCGAGCCCGAAAGAGCGAACGCGATGGTGTCATTCGCCGTCGTGCCGCCGACGACCAGGTCGGTCTTGGTCGGATCGATTTCACTCGTCTGCAGGTTGGCGGCGACGATCGCGACGCTCTTGGTCGTGGTGGAAGTGGCGCCGTCGTCGTCGGTCACCGTGAAGGTGATCGTGTAGGTGCCGTTGGCCGCATACACGTGCGACCCCGAGACTGTTCCCACCCCGGCCGACTCGCTGACTGCACCGGCGGACGACGTCCCATCGCCCCAGTCGATCGACGCGATGTGGGTATCGGCGGTCCCGGCATCGGAGATCGGCAGGCTGTAGGTGATTGTCTGGCCGCGCACGGCCGCCGCGAGACCGGCGATGGTGCCGACCGCCGGTGCCGCGTTCGAGACCGTGGTCACGAAACTTTCGCTGACTGTTGTCGTGCCGTCGGTCAGCGTGAGGGTGACGGTGTAGCTGCCGTTGTCGGCGTAGCGGTGGGTGTTGGCGATCGTCCCGCCGTTGGTGCCGCTGGTGGGGACCAGCACCCCGGCTTCGCTGGTGCCATCGCCCCAGGCGATGGTGAGATCCAGCACACTGTCGGGCAGCGGACCGTTGTAGGTGGCGGTCGAGAGGGTGACCAAATCTCCCTCCACGGCACTCTGGTCCACCCCCGCCTCCAGCTCCAGGTTCCCCTCGACAGAGATCGTGAAGGCCTTTTCGAAGGTGAGGCCGGCCGGATCGGTCGTTCGCACCAGGATCGAGTAGCTACTCTTGATTCGGGAATCGAAAACACCAGCGGTCTTGAGAGTCGAGCCCTCGATCGAGAAGCTCGCGTTGTCCGCAGCGCCCGTCCCGGAGACCAGGCTGTAGGTGAAGGTGTCCTGTGTGTTGGGATCGGTGGTCGACAATGTTCCCACCGCCGTTCCGACCGGTTGCTGCTCACCAACCACCTGTGATGAGAGGGCCAGGTCGGTCGGGGCCAACTGCACGGTATCGTCGTCGCAGCCGGTGTTGTTGGTGGTGTCGGTATCAACCAATGCATTCGCGGCGGGCTTCAGGACCATGGCACTGAAACTCGCGGATGCGATTTGGGTGTAGCCGGTCCCCGCGGGCGCCCCGTAGGCCGGTCCCGCATCCCCCCAGGTGACGATCGATCCGTCCTCACGCAGTGCCATCCCGCTGCGTCCACCCGCCTGGACCGCCTTGAAGCCAGTCCCGGTCGGCGCTTTGCTGACCGCACCGCCAAAATCCCCTCCCCACGCAGCGATCGATCCGTCCGCCCGCAGGGCAAACAGATAGCTTCCCCCGGCGGCAATCGCGGTGAATCCCGTTCCGGTCGGAGCGTTGCTCACTTGTCCATAAGTGTTGTTGCCCCAGACCACGATTGACCCGTCGGCCCGCAGGGCTACCCCATACCCGCCCCCCCCCGCCACCTGGCGATAGCCGGTCCCGGATGGAGTGTTGGTCGCCTGGCCATAGCCATTGTTCCCCCAGCCCACGATCGAACCGTCCGCCCGCAGCGCATACGCCTGCCCCCCGCCTCCCGCCACGGAGACAAACCCGGTTCCTGACGGAACGTTGAGCTGCCCGGTGTTGTTGCCCCCCCAGGCGAGGATCGAACCATCAGGTCGAATGGCATAGCCTGCCTCATCGGTGGCTCCAATCGCAATGAACCCTGTTCCCGTCGGAGCGTTGCTGACCTTGCCGTTGATGATCTGGGTTCCGTCCAGTTTGTCCTGGCCCCAGGCGGCAATCGAGCCATCAGCCCGCAGCGCGTAGCACTGATTCGAGCCTCCTGCGATCGAAACAAAGTCGGCACCCGATGGTGTGTTGGTGATTTGCCCCTGACCGTTATGCCCCCAGGTGGTGATCTGTCCGACCTTGGCGGCGGGCAGAGTGACCGTGGCGCAATTGTGGAGTGTCCCGGTCAGAGAGGCGTCGATCGCCACCGTCACCGTGAATGATTCGCTGCTGGTCGAACCGAGCGTGCCCGTCACATAGCGAACGGTCTTCGTCGACGCATCGTAAGCCACGCCACTGGAGCCGCTGACAAAAGTCATCCCGGTCGGCAGCACGTCGGTGACAATGGCTCCGGTCACCGCACTGGGACCGCTGTTGGTGACTGTGACCGTGTAAACCGTTGTGGCACCCGCGACGACAAAAGTCGCCCCGTTGCTCTTGGAGACCGAGAGGTCGACCTGGGCGGTCAGGAAATCGCTGTCCTTGGCTGTATTATTCGCGGCACTTGTGTCGGTCACGCCATCCGGGGCTCTGACGATTGCCGTATTCGTCAACGATCCAACCAGAGCGGCGTCCACTCCGAGAGTGATTGCAAAACTCTCCGTCCCAGCCGCTCCCAAGGCTCCCGTCACGTAGCTGACAGTTCGCGTGGCCGAGTCGTAGATCACACCATTGGAGCCGCTGACAAACGTCGTTCCAGCCGGCAGGACATCGGTGACTGTCGCCCCGGTCACGGAACTTGGTCCGCTGTTGGCCACCGTGACCGAATAGGTTGTCGAGGTTCCGGGGACGACCGTGGTTGTCCCATTGGATTTTGAGACCGAGAGGTCCACCTGGGGTGTCAGGGGGTCGTCATCACAACCCGTGTTATTTGAGATGTTGGTATCGAGGGCGGAATTCGCGGCGGGCTTGATTGCGAAGCCGTTGTAAGCCGCGGAGGCAATCGTGCTGAATCCCGATGTCGTGGGAGGGCCCCAAACAGCACCTGAGTCGCCCCAGGTAACGATGGAACCGTCGGCACACAGTGCCATTCCATGCCGTTCGCCTGCCGAGATCGCCGTGAATCCTTTCTCTGTGGGAACTCCACTGAGCGCACCTCCATTATTCTGTCCCCAGCCGACGATCGAGCCGTCTTCGCGCAACGCAAACAAAAATCGCCCCCCGGCTGAAATCGCGGTGAAGCCTGTCTCTGTCGGAGCCTGACTGACCTGTCCCCAGGTGTCGAGTCCCCATACCGCAATGGATCCATCACTCCGAAGTGCGGCTCCATAGCCAGGGCCGCCGACCACCTGCCGATAACCCGTCCCAGCGGGGGTGTTGCTCGCCTGGCCGTAGCCGTTATTGCCCCAGCCGACAATTGAGCCATCGGCTCGCAGGGCATAGGCCTGACCATCCCCTGCCGCCAGGGCGATGAACCCCGTGGCTTGGGGGGCCGCGGAGATTTGGCTGGTCGAGTTGTAACCCCACGCGGCGATGGAACCGTCAGGACGCAGGGCATACCCCACGTGGCGGTCGGCGGCAACTGCGAGGAATCCCGCGGCAGTGGGCGTTGTGCTGACCTGTCCGTACGCGTCGGCTCCCCAAGCGACAATCGATCCATCCGACCGAAGTGCATAGGAGTTTCCATGCCCACCCGCCATGGCGACGAAATCAGTCCCGGATGGGCTCTGCGTTACCTGGTTGTCGCTGTTGGTTCCCCAGGTGGTGATTTGGCCCATTCCGGGGGATGGCAGAGTAACCGTGGCACAGTTGTGGAGCGTTCCTGTTAATGAGCCATCGATCGC
>JBKCTR010000332.1:0-10533 GCA_046318755.1 Planctomycetaceae bacterium | reverse complement strand
CCCGGTCTTCGCGAATGGCCGCATCCTGTTTCTCAACGAAAATGGATTGGCCACCTGGGTCAAGCCGTCGCGCGAGTTTGAAGTGTTGGGAACCAATCAGGTTCCCGGACGGACGTTCGCCACCCCAGCCTTCTCCAACGGAGCGATGTACCTGCGGACCGATGAAGCGCTCTACAAGATCGCCCAATAGTGGGCGGTCGAGGGTCGCGTCTCCTCCCGACCAATCCGCGGCCCCACGCGAAACTCTCAGAAACAAATCACGGCCTGCCTGGCTCGGTGTTCGACACCAGGCAGGCCTCGTTGTTCCCCCCGCACAGCGGATCGCCCCCGGCAGGATCCACGCCGAAAGCGACTGCGTCACCCCTTCTTCGGCAGATCCAACAAGCCGCACGCCTCGTCATACCCCGGGGCGGGGGTTCCATATTCGCTCGCCGTCACCCGGGCCAGCGCGACCAGTTGCCGACTCTGATGCTGGGGACGGGCGCGGGCCAATTCATCGGTGGTGGTCCGATAGTACTTCTCCGCATGCAGGGCGCCGTCCTCACTGATCGCATACTGCAACAGCAGGTCGAGCACCCCCCGGTGGGGATGACCCAGGTCGCAGTAGCGCTGCACCACGGCACACGCCCGCTCCTGGTCCTTCTCGCGGATCACGCCGTCGAGTTCCCGCAACAACTCTTGCGGATCGGTCATGGTCACCCCGCGCAGAACCAGTTCCACAGGTCGGGGCTCCCAGTTCTGGAAAGATCGTCCACTCTCGTGATAGTCCATGCCGAGATGCCACCCGGCGAGAATGAGACTCGCCGTCGAATTCCGGTGACTGGCCGACAGGGCCACATGCCGCCAGGCATTCGCCGAGTCGCAGGCATGGACGCCAATCGAGTCGCCATGCACGCTGCCGACCGGCTTGTGCGGCTGCGTCCATTCCCGAGGGCGGCCCTCATCCCGCAACACCAACTGGTTGGCCGCCAACGCCAGGGCATCGCAGATCGCAGTCCGGTCCATTCCCGCAGCCAGCCACTCGGCCACCTGCCCGGCTGAGTCGGCCGGTTTCAGGGTCATCAGGGTCTGGCAGGCTGCATCCACCCACGCGTCATCCGCAATTCCCCTGACCTGGGGAGGCTCATCCAGGTGGTGTTGGTCGAACAGTTTCGGCAGCAATTCGCGCAGGGCCGAGAATCGCCGGGCCGAGTGCTCTTCATGCTTCCAGCAGTAATGCAGCGATTGCCGCAGCAGGGTCCCGGCATGGACCGGCCCCACCAGCGAGAGCATGTCCCAGGCACGATGCGCCAACACGATGCGATGCACGTCGGTCCCATCGTGCACGGTGGGCAGCAGCGCGTTCCAGGCCTGCTCGGCCCCCCCCTGCGAAAGCTGCGCGAACACCTGCTCCCCCCGGGGCAGATCGCGGCCCCGCACTGCCTCGCGCAATTGCTCGGCACTGGCCGGACCCAACGCGGCGACGAGTGGAGACACCGGCCCCAGGGCCTCGGGAGTCCCGGCACGCGTGGGATCGTGCAGGCAGCGGGAATTGCGGTGCAGCACCTTCAACACGGGCAGCGCCCGCCGCTCGGTCGGCAGTTCACCCGCCATCTGCAGGGCCGGGGCCAAGGCCATGAAGGTATGGAACCCCACATAGTCCTCCCCGCCGCAGGCCCGGGCATTCGCCAGGGCGGCCGCCCCCACCAGGTCCCGCAGGCTGGTCCCCACTCGCAACAGCGACACCACCTTCGCGAGCAACTGCTCGGGCGGAGTCTCGGCCAGCAATCCCGCCAGGGATTCCAGGGGGCCAAAATTCAGCCGCCGATTTCCACCATCATCGGCACAAATCCTGGAGAAGGATGGGGTCAGCCCCAATTCCTCGGCCACCGGCCCCCCCACACCGGCCACAACCAATCCCTGCCCCAAAACCGACAAAAACTGCCGCCGATTGTGTCTGCGATCCATTTCCAACTCGCTTCTGTAGCAATTGAGGGAACCGGCCCGCCCCATGGCAGTTTACCACACCACCCCGTCGTGTGCCTGCCCCGCGTCTGATTCCCCGCGAATTGAAGATCATTCTGACGCTACTTAGAATGTCGTCGGTCGCGGCAAGAGTGACGGATCTCCGCCGACGGCCTCAGACGCCCCCTTTCCCTTTTTCCAACGACGCCCAATGACTCCCCGCTACATCATGATCGGAGGCTTTCTCGGAGCCGGGAAGACCACCACCGTTGGTCGTCTCGCCCGTCATTACCTGGCCCAGGGGAAGCGGGTGGGCATCGTCACAAATGACCAAACCACCGATTTGGTCGACACCCACACTCTCCGTTCGCAAGGCTTCGAGGTGGGTGAGGTGGCCGGGGCCTGTTTCTGCTGCAACTTCAACGAACTGACCTCCACCGTCGAGCAGCTCGGCAGCGATCAGCGCCCCGAGATCATCCTCGCCGAACCGGTCGGAAGCTGCACCGACCTCGTCGCCACCGTCATCCGTCCCCTCGTGCAGGTGTACCAGCAGCCGCTCGATGTCGCCCCGTATGGCGTCATTCTCAAGCCCAGCCACGGCCTGCGGATCCTCAGCAATTCCGGACGGGGAGGATTCTCTCCCAAGGCGGAATACATCTTCCGCAAGCAGCTCGAAGAGGCCGACTTCCTGATCATCAATCGCCTCGACGAACTGTCTCCCGCGCAGGTGACCGAGCTGACCACGCTGTTGCAGGACCAATTCCCCGGCCGCCCCATTGTGCGCATCTCGGCACGGACGGGCGCCGGTTTTGACCAACTTTGCGACTTTCTCGACCAGCGCGGTGCTTTCGGCCAGCGTGTGATGGAACTTGATTACGACGTCTACGCCGAGGGGGAAGCCGAACTAGGTTGGCTCAACAGCCAGGTGGTGGTCGAATCACCCCGCGAGTTCTCCCTCGATTCCGTGCTGGTCGACCTCATCGACCGGTTGCGACAGCGGTTCGATGCCGTGGGAGCCGAGACCGCCCACCTCAAGACCATTGGGTTGTGGGAGGGGTTCTACGGGGTCGCCAACCTGGTCAGCAGCTTCACCCCTCCCGAGCTGTCGCTCCCGTCGCACTGCCAGGTGAAACAGGCCCATGTGGTGGTGAATGCGCGGGTGGCGATCGACCCAGAGCAACTGGCCCAGATGGTGCGCGACGAAATCGCCGCTGCCGCCGCCCCCCTCGGGCTGGCCCATCGGATCGAGACCCTGCAGAGCTTCCGCCCCGGCCGCCCAGTCCCCACACACCGGATTACCACCAGCGGGAACGCATAATCTCCAAGGTCAGCGTCCAGAGCGGACCCTGGTTTCTGCCGCACGGTGTGGACGGTCGGCGGAAAGTCCAGCCGCGGCAACCCATGGCGAGAGCGTCCTGTCGATTCTGGGTGTGGCGAATCAGGTCTGGCCGACGGGCGGGGGACCCTGCAATTGCGACCGCAGCTTGTCGCGCTCGCGGTCCACCTGTTCCGCCGTTGCCCCCAGGTGACGCAGAATCAGTTCGAGAAAGCCCAACGCCACCTCGCACTCGTCTGTCACCACGCGCGTGGCTCCCGCGGCCCGGAGGGTCGGGGCCTCACTCACATAATCACCCCGTGCCAGCACCCGCAGTTCAGGATTCAACTCCCGCGCCCGCCGCACAATGTCCGACAGCCCCTCGACGTTGCGAGCGCTCACAATCAGATTGCGGACCCCGGTGATCCCCGCCGCCTCCAGCACTCCCGGTTGCCGGGCATCCCCGTAGAACGCCGCCACTCCCTGCTGCTGTAACGCCCGCACTGTCGCGAGATTGAACTCGATCACAACCGGCTCCACGCCATTCTCCCGCAACAGCCGGACGATCGAACTTCCCACCGGCCCATGCCCCACCACGATCGTCCGCTCCTCCGACGGCGGTAGCCCGGCGAGGTCCACGGGGTTGGTCCCCCCCTGACCTTCCATTTCTCCCGGCCACCGCCGGGCAAACCCCGCCGCCAGACTCATCAGCCAGGGGTTGACGGCCATCGACAGCATCGCCACGGCCACCAGCGATTGATGGGCCACCTCGGGCAGCACCCCCAGCCCCCGCCCCACCCCGGCCAGAATGAAGGAGAATTCGCCAATCTGTCCCAGTGCCATCCCCACCGGCAAGCCCACGCGGGGCGATTGCCCAAACCACTTCATCACCAAGAGAGCCGCGAGTGGCTTCACGCACAGCACGATCACCGCGGTTCCCAACAGGGCCACGGGAGACGCCCACACGCGACCGGGGTCAAACAGCATCCCTGCCGAGACAAAGAACAGCACCGCGAAGGCGTCGCGCAGGGGAAGTGCCTCGACCGCCGCCCGCAGGCTGAATTCAGACCGGCCCACTACCATGCCCGCCAGGAAGGCCCCGAGGGCCATCGAGACCGAGAACATCTTGGCCGCCAACACCGCCACCCCCAGGGCCACCACCAGCACCGTCAGTGTGAAGAGTTCGCGCGACCGGGTCTCGGCCACTTTCTCGAGCAGCCAGGGGATGATCCGGCGGCCGCCAACCAGGGTGACCGCCACAAGTACCGCAATCTTCAGCAAGACCAGCGATACAGTCGCCAGCAGTTCGATCCCCCCCGGTCGCGCGGCCCCCAGCAGTTCGGGCAACAGCACCAGCACAATCACCGTGAAGATGTCTTCCACCACCAGCCAACCAACCGCAATCCGGCCCACCCTGGTATGCAGCTCCCCCTGGTCCGACAGCACCCGCGTCAACACCACAGTGCTCGCGACCGACAGTGCCAGCCCAAACACCAGCCCCCCCTGCCAGCCCCACCCCAAGGCAATTCCCAACACCATTCCCAACAGGGTGGCCACGAGGCTCTGCAGCACCGCCCCCGGCACTGCCAACCGGCGCACGGCCACCAGTTCTTCCACATGGACCTGCAGCCCCACCCCAAACATCAGCAGCACCACTCCCATCTCAGCCAATTGCTCGGCCAAGGTGTGATCGGCGACGAACCCTGGCGTGTGGGGCCCCACCACCACGCCCGCCATCAGATAGCCGACGAGGGGTGAAATCTTCAGCCGCAAGGCGAGGTATCCCAGCAGAGCCGCTGCCGCAATCCCCCCAGTAATCGTCAGGATCAGATCGATCTGATGCATGCAATCTCCCGCGATGCCTGCGGTCCACAGGCCAGAACCCGACGAAGTCCGGCTCCGCCAGTCGAACTCCCCACTGCGGTCACGCCATCTCCGAGGGGCGCTGTGGGGCGGGTGTTCCACTCCCCCCAGCCGGGAAGTGTGGCTTGGGCAGGGTGTCGGCGGCGCGAACCGCCTCGGCGGCCACAGGGGGTTGCGGAACCGGCACAGGACCAGGCGTTCCGGGCACGGGAAGCGTGATGGTGGCCGTCTTGGCGGGCTGCACGCTGGTCACGATGCCCGCCTCCTGGAATTCCCGCTTGATCATTGTCAGCAGTTCGTGCCGGACTGCCGAGACCACGTCACAGTTTCCCACACAGACCCGCAATGAGAACACCAGCGAATTCTCGGCGAATTCCTCGAACTGGGCCGAGGGAGCCGGCTGCTTCAGCACCTGGCGATGCTTTTGGGCCACCCCCAGCAACAGCGCCCGGGCCAGGTCAGGATCGGTCCCCACCGCCGCCCGCACCTTGATGGTCAGACGCGACAGGGTGTTGGTCAGCGTCCAATTGATCACCCTTCCAGTGATCAGTTCCTTGTTGGGGACGATCAGCTCGCGCAGGTCGCCATCGGTGATGGTGGTGGCCCGCATCCGGATGCGGGTCACGCTGCCCGTCACGTCGCCAATCGAGACAATGTCGCCAATTCGGACGGGTCGTTCTATCAACAAAATCAACCCCGAGATGAAGTTGGCGAAGATCTCCTGCAGGCCAAACCCCAGCCCCACAGTCATCGCCGCCACCAGCCAGTTCAACTGCGCCCAGCCAATGCCCAACTGCTGGAAGGTCGCCAGGGTCCCCAGCAACAACACGGCATACCGGCAGACCGTTGCCACGGCATAGCGTGCTCCCGGATCCAGCCGCGTCCGCGACAGCACCAGCACGTCCAGCAGTTCGGGCAGGGTTCGTTCACAGAACCAGGTCACCCCGGCAATCACACCCGCCACACACAGCCCGGCCAGCGTGATCAGTCCCACCGTCGGTTCTTCGGCCGCCGCGTCGAGAATCCGAAACGGATGCGGCCACACTTCCACCGTCTCGAGAATCCGCAATGCGGGCAACAGTTGCCGACAGATCGCCCAGCTTCCCACCACAAACGCCCCCATCGAGGCCATCCACAGCAGGTCATGCCACTGCACCAGGTGACTCTCGGCTGCCGGTAGCGCGGCGGCGTCAGTCGTCGGCGGCAGACCACCCGTCCCCACACCCTTGCCAAACCGGGGCGCACGAGACCAACCCACCAGGCTCAGCCGGGGAAGCCACCAGCCCGCCACCAATTGCCGCACCAGGTCGATCGCCCCCCACAAACCCACCAGTCCCAGCATCCGCAATTCGAGTTGCACTGCGGTGAAGTGATATCCCGCGAGCGACATTCCCGCGAAGATCGTCGGCACCACCACGCACAGCAGCCGCCAGGCACCGCTCCAGAACCGATCACGCACCGCGGGAGCCGTCTCGGCGTCCACGGCCTGATCGGGCTCTGCGACGGCTGTCGTTTCCTCTTCGCACGCAAGTTGCCGCAGGGCCCACCAGAGAACCACCTGCAGCACCAGAAAGGCGGCCCGTCCCAGCGCTCCGCGGGCGGCATCCCCCGCAACATGGGTTCCCCACAGGCTCAGCGCCAACAGCGGCAGCCCCCACCACGAGGCGCTGCGGGCGAATCGCCGCCAGCCCGAGACCTGCTCGGCAGTCACCGACAGCACTCCGGGTACCAGCCGTTGCAACCGGGCCCCTTGACGGATCATCCGCAGTGGCAAGAGCAACATCGCCGCGGTCTGCAGTGCCTGGCCTCCCGCGGCGGTCGCCTCACCCAAATCCAACAGACCAATCCGTGAGCTCAAAAACAACAAAACCAGGGGAACCGGAGCCGCACTGAACAAGAGCGACCCCAGGCTGACCATCGCCGCATCGGCGGACGTCGGGTTCTCGGGCGACGAGAGTCGCTTCAACAGAGATTCGGCCCAGGGTGACGCCAGGCAACAGCCCGCCACAAACAGTATCAGCATCAACGGGACGACCGGTCGTTTGACCAGGTCGTCCGCCAGCCCCACCCCCACAGCCCTCCAGAACGCTGGCCGGACCAGCTCACGCATCCCCTGGCCCAGGCGGTCCAACTCCCCCACCCCTGGCCAGCCCATGCTGCGAATCCACAGCACATGCTCGTCGCAGAAGCGGGCATACAATTCGGTCTGGTGGACCAGTTCCCGCTCGGCTGTCTCCAGCCCCATCAGCGTTTCCAGATGCCGGGTCGTGTCGTCAATCAACGTGTCGAGCGCCGTCCGCCGTGCCTTCAGCAGGCCTCGAATCTCGTCCGCCTGCGCGGCATCCATGTCTTTCGCACCCGGGTACCGCAGCCGCCATTCCCGCCCCACCGCCGCTCCCAAGTCCGAGAGCCCGCTGCGCTCGTCTTCCAACTCGGCCAGAGTCAGGCTCACCTGGGCGGTCTCGTGTTGCCGCTCCCCAGAGCGTTCCGCCAACTCCGCGGCTGTCGGCAGACTCTCGCGCCGACGCCGCAACACCACCGCCACCGTCTCGGTGAAACCGGCGCGACGGGCCCGACGCGACACCTGGTCCGACTCCTCCGCCAACTCCCGCGCCTGCGTCTCGACTCGGTCGAGTTCTTTCGCCGCCTGCTCGGCCCGGCCCACCAAATCGCGGCGCGACTCGGCCAACTCCTTGTTCCGCTCGGCCAGGGGACGCAGCGCGGCGGGAACCCGCTCGACCTCCATGGCCGCAAGCTGCGCCTGGTAGGCCACCTCATCCCGCCGCCGTTCCCCCAGCTCTGCCTCCCAGGCCTGCACCAACGCCCGCGACTGCTCGATCTCCACCGCCGCCAGGTCGCGCCGGGCCGAGAGCAGTTCCGCGGTCAATTCGTACGTCACCAATTCCTGACGCAGCAATTCGCGTTCGGCCTCGGCCGCCTGTTGCCGGGCCCGCAGCAGCATTTGGCGGGCCTCGGACTCATCTTCCGAATTGGCCTCGCCCCCACCCCGCTCGATCTCCTCCTCGAGTTCACGCAATTGCTGCCGCACCTCGGGCTGGCGGTCGATGATCTCCAGCCGCCGGGTGGCCCGCCGGGAGAGTTCCCCCTCGGCCTCGGCCAGCTTCTCGCGCCATTCTTCCAGGGTCGCCTCGGCCAGGCTCACCCCTTCCTGCAACTGGGCCAGAGTGGCGTTCGCCGGTACCTGCGAGGCGGCCACCGCACGCGGGCTGTCGCGCCGTTGGCTCACATGCACAAGGTCTTGGTCGGCAGTCCGGGCCAATTCGGCGAGACGCTCCCGGCGGATGCTGAATTCGGCCCCCTCACCCAGCGCATCGAGAGCCGATTGATAGAGTTCCGACACCGCAGCCTTGGTCTCGGCCGACAGCTCGGGATTCGCCGTGACCCGGGTCATGCGGGCCTTCACCTCGGCCTCGCGGACCAGGGTCAGATTGGCCGCATCATCCGCGTCAGTCTCCTCGGACGCCGTCGAACCCTGCGCCGTGCCGGACGATGGTTTCACCTGGGTCGGTTCACCATCCTCCGCCCAGGCGGACGCCACACCGGGGAAGCCCCCGCAAACCAGCGCCAAACCCAGCAGAGCCGTCGGCAACCTGCGCCATCCCGCCGCCTTCCGCCACGCACGATCATCCATGATCTTCCTCCCAAACAAGGGGCGGGAAGAATAGGGCATCGCCCCCGAAGCGAAAAGACGAAGTCGCCGCTGTCAGCTCTCACGTCACCCGCCACCCACGAACCGGACTCACCAATGGGATTCGACCGCCACCGGCCTCCTGCCCCTGACCGCCAGCCGAGGCCATCCATGCAAACAGCCCGGCCTGGCAAATGCCAGACCGGGCTGCAATGACGCCGGAGAACCGGGGTGAACCTGGCTCAGACGAACTGGGTCACGCCGGGAACCGCCACCACGGGCTCGGGAAGCTTCGTCCAGTCATAGCTGGCGGGAGTCAGGTTTTCCTTCGAGTTGAGGGCCTGTTCCCAAGTGATGGTCTTGCCGCTGTAGGCCGACATCCGCCCCATGATCGCCATCAACGTGCTCTTGGTCATGTAGTCGCCGTTGTTGATCGGCTCACCCTTGCGGATGGCGGCGAAGAGCTCGTTGTGCTCGGTCTGGTACATGTCTCCCTTTTGGCCCTTAAACTTCCACGTCGTCTTCCCCCCCACCTTGACCGAGTGGGCGAAGATGTCGCAGGTTCCCTTGGTGCCAAACACATGGTCAGACACGTCATTCGAGCAGCCATCAATCTGCCGGCACGACGTGAAGGCCTTCACTCCGTTCGCGTACTCATACACGACGCTGAAGTGGTCGTAGGCATTCCCCGACTCGGGCCCGGTCCGCGCCTGACGGCCACCGCTGCCCGTGCACTGCACAGGGGGTTCGTCTCCCATGGCCCAGGCCACCTTGTCGAGACTGTGAATGTGCTGCTCGACGTTGTGATCGCCTCCCAGCCACACCATGTGCTGCCAGTTCCGCAACTGGAATTCCATGTCGCTCCAGCCCGGCTGACGGGGGAACTTCTTCAGCGTCGAGGTGTGATAGGTCGCCTGGATCCCCGTGATGTCTCCCACCGCGCCCGACCGGATCTGGTCAAAAGTCGCCCGCATGCCGTAGTCGTAGCGCCAGCACAGACCCGAGACGAGACAGAGCTTCTTCTCTTTGGCCTGGTTACTGACAGCGAACACCTGCCGCACGCCGGGGGCATCCACAGCCACAGGCTTTTCAGCGAAAATGTGCTTTCCCTTCTCCACCGCGTAGGCGAGATGGGCCGGGCGGAAGTGGGGGGGAGCGGTCAGCAGCACGACGTCGATGCCACTGTCAATGACCTGCTTGTAGGCATTGATGCCCACAAACTTGTGATCGCTGTCGACAGCGACCTTCTCGCCCAGTCCCGATTCCTTCAGGCTCGCGAGGCTCCCTTCCAGCCGATCGGCGAACGCATCACCCATCGCCACCAGCCGGACATTCGGGTCGGCATTCAATGCCTGGGCTGCCGCACCGGTTCCCCGGCCACCACACCCCACGAGCCCCACCTTCAGGGTGTCATTGCCAGCGGCAAAAGCACGCGGGGCAATCGCCAGACTGCCGGCCAACACTCCACCAGCCGCAACCGACGAAGTCTTCAGGAAGTCACGGCGCGACGCAGCAGCAGAAATCTCTCGGGTCTGGTCCGACATGGATCACTCTCCGGGGGAGGGAAAGTTGCATCAACAGGGCCAGATCATACTGTGACGCCGCCACACGATACAATTCCGAAACCGCCCTCCCCCCAGTCTGCCAAGGCCACGCAAGCCTCCCAGTCATCGCAGGCCGGGCAAACAGTGCGAAATTGGCAGACAGTCAACCTCCCCCGATCGCCGATACACAGGCATGGGAATGCGAGCGGCACCGATCC
>JBKCTR010000331.1:0-6787 GCA_046318755.1 Planctomycetaceae bacterium | reverse complement strand
CCCTCACACCGCGGGTGATGGTCAACCGCATCTGGCAGCATCACTTCGACCGGGGGATTGTCTCCACCAGCGACAACTTCGGCACGCGGGGAGAGCGCCCCTCGCATCCCGAACTGCTCGACTGGCTGGCCGCGCGGTTTGTTGCGGAGGGTTGGAGCATCAAACAGATGCACCGGCTGATCGTGCACTCGGCGGCTTACCAGCAGCAGACGGTCTCTGAGAGCAACATCCCCGAGGGAGATCCCGAAGGGAAGTGGTTCGCTGGGCACCGGCGGAGGCGGATGTCGGTCGAGGAACTGCGCGATTCGCTGCTGGCCGTCACTGGCCGGCTCGACTCCCGGGCGGGGACCAACGAGAGCGGCGAATACCTGATTGAAAAGGCGGAGGGGATTGGAGCGAAGATCCGTCCCAATCGCGTGGGGGCCGACGATCCCTTCTACACCACCTTTCTGAAGCGGACGATCTACCTGCCAGTCGTGCGCAACATGCTGCCCGATCTGCTGGCCCAGTTCGACGCGGCCGATCCCAACGGAGTGACCGCGGTGCGCAACGAGACCACCGTCGCGCCGCAGTCCCTGTTCTTGATGAACCATCCGCTGGTCCGCGATTCGGCTCTGGCCATGGCCCAGCAACTACTCGCCCTCAGACCGGCGGAAGGTGTTGGGGCCGACGAAGACGTTCGGATTCATGAGGCCCATCGACGGGTCTTGGGCCGCCCGGCTCTCCCAGCGGAACTGTCGGAAGCCCGCGAATTTCTGGCGGCGGCCCAGAATGTCTCGGCCGACCCAGCGGCCGAGCCCACGGCCCGTCGCCTCGCCGCCTGGCAAAGCTACTGCCAGACGCTGCTGTGCTGCAACGAGTTTCTCTATGTGGAATGAGTTCATGACAGACGCGCTTCACTCCGATTCGATCAAGCGGCGGCCCGTCACGCTGGCTCGCCGTGAGTGGCTGGCGGCGTCGGCCCTGGGGTTTGGACAGTTGGCTCTGCAGGGGTTGCTGGCCACAGAGACGCCGGGGGCCGCCGCCGAACCCCTGGCGACACGGGGAGGGCACTTTCCCGCCACCGCCCGGCAGGTGATTTTTCTGTTCATGCATGGAGGGATCTCGCACGTTGATTCGTTCGATCCCAAACCAAAGCTGACCGAGATGAATGGTCAGCCCCTGCCGATCGCGAAGCCGAAGTTCGAGTTCGCCCCCACGGGAAACCTGCTGGCCTCTCCCTGGAAGTTCCAGAAGCATGGCCAGTGTGGGCTCGAGGTGAGCGAACTGTTCCCTCAGATTGGTGCGATGGCCGATGACCTGTGTGTGATCCGTTCGATGAACGGCGGCGACCAGGTCTCGCATGGACCGGCCTTGCTGAACATCAACACGGGAAGCGGGGTCTTCGCCCGGCCCTGCCTGGGGGCCTGGACCCTCTACGGCCTGGGGACCGAGAACCAGAGTCTGCCCGGGTTTCTGAGCCTCAGCCCGTCTCTCTATCACGGAGGGACGCAGAACTATGGCTCGGCGTTTCTGCCCGCGAGTTTCCAGGGGACCCGGATTGGAGATGGCAGCACCAACTTCAAAGACGCCCGGCTCTCGGGACTGGTTCCGGCGGATCTTCCGCAGCGGCAACGGCTGCAACTCGATCTGCTGGCCCGCCGCAATCGTCGGCATGCCGCCGAAGTGGGGGGCGACCCACGGCTCGACGCCCGCATCGCGGCGTTCGAGATGGCGTATCGCATGCAGGCCGAGGCCCCCGTGGTGTTCGATCTGGAGCGCGAAACGGCCGCGACTCAGTCCCTGTACGGAGTGGGAACCGAGCCCACCGATGAGTTCGCCCGCCAGTGCCTGCTGGCCCGCCGGTGTGTCGAGGCGGGGGTGCGGTTCGTGCAGGTCAACTACAGCTATCCGCGCAACTACTGGGACGCCCACGGCGATTTGCGGAACAACCACACGTCCAACGCTGCCAAGGTCGACCGACCGGTGGCCGCACTGTTGGCCGATCTGAAGTCGCGGGGGTTGCTCGAGAGCACGTTGGTGGTCTTCGCGACCGAGTTTGGCCGGACGCCAGCCGCCCAGGGGAACGACGGCCGCGACCATCATCCGCATGCCTTCAGCATTTGGCTGGCGGGTGGGGGAGTGAAGGGGGGAATGGCCTACGGGCAGACTGACGACTTCGGGTACTACGTGGCCGAGAACAAGGTGACCATGCCCGACTTCCACGCGACCATACTGCACCTGTTGGGTCTGGACCACGAGCGGCTGACATTCCGGCACGCGGGGCGCGATTATCGTCTGACTGACGTTCACGGCCGGGTCATCGACGCGATTCTTGCCTGAGGTGGACCAGCCGAGACTGGTGGCACCACTGCGCGTGCACGACAGCGGCTGGGCGAAAGCCCGCCTGCTCGCTGAGACATGGTCGGCGATCGCGCTGTGTCTCGCAGTCGTTCGGTGGGACCGGATTCGGGAGAGGGCCTGCGTCGTGCCCACCAAGCCGACCAATCAGGTCAGGATTTCCTCAATCACGTGTCCATGCACGTCGGTCAGCCGGCGGTCGATTCCCGCGTTGCGGAACGTCAGCTTCTCGTGATTGATTCCCAGCAGATGCAGAATGGTGGCGTGCAGGTCGTAGCACATGGTCTTTCCCTCGGCGGTTTCATACCCGAGATCGTCGCTCTTGCCGTGGGTGGCTCCCGCCTGAATTCCCGCCCCGGCGAGCCAGGTGACGAACGTGCCGCGATTGTGATCTCGCCCATCGCCCCCCTGCGCGAACGGTGTCCGGCCGAACTCAGTTGTCCAGATCAGCAGGGTGTCGCTGAAGAGGCCCCGGGCCTTCAGATCTCGGACCAGAGCGGCAATCGGCTGGTCGACACTCTTGGCGATGGGGGGAAGTTCTCGGGGAATGCTGCCGTGGTTGTCCCAGTTGTTGGCTGCCCCCTGGGGGCCGCTCCAGACTTGAACGAAGCGGGTTCCCCGTTCGACCAGTCGTCGCGCCAGCAGGCAGCGGCGGGCGAAGTCGGCCGTTTCGGGCTGATCAAGACCATAAGCCGTCTGTGTCTCTTGGGTCTCTCGGCCGATGTCGAACGCCTCGGGGGCGCTCAATTGCATCTTGGCCGCCAACTCGCCGGCGGCAATCCGCGCTTCGAGCCGGGTGTCGTCCGGTCGATGTCTCGCATGTTGACGGTTGATGGTCTGCAGCAGTTCGACGGTGGCCCGGTCGGCGGCTCCTGAGGCGAAGGGGTAGGACTGCGAATCGGCGAAAAGGTCGGGAATGGGAGGCTGTCGGGCGGCGTCGACCACGGTTCCCTGGTGCCGGGCGGGCAGAAACCCGGCGCTGAAGTTTCCTTTTTGGTTGTAGGGCAAGCCACGTGGATCAGGAAGGACGACAAACGTGGGGAGATTGTCGGAGAGTGAACCCAACGCATACGAGATCCACGCTCCCAGGCAGGGAAACCCGGGCAGGATGAATCCCGTGTTCTGCATGTAGCTGGCTGGTCCATGCACATTGGTTTTGCTGGCCATCGCCATCAGAAAGGCCAGCTCATCGACCACCTGTGCCTGGTGGGGAAACAGCGAACTGACCCAGCGGCCCGTCTGGCCGTACTGCCGGAACTCGAAGGGGCTCTTCATGACCGCTCCCGCGGGGGCGGTAAAACCTTCGGGCTTCTCTTTGGGGCCCAGCATCTGGCCGTGCAGGCGAATCAACTCGGGCTTGTAGTCGAACAAGTCCATCGGGCTCGCGCCGCCGTTCATGAACAACTGGATCACCCGCTTCACTTTGGCTGGGTGATGCAGGCCGCCATTCAGTTCCGGCTGGCTGGGCTGGGCCAGCGTCTCGTGCTGCAGCCAGGCGTTGAGGGCCAGCGCGCCAAACCCTCCCCCGGTCTGGGACAGCCAGTCGCGCCGTGTGAAGCCTCGCTGCGGCATGTTGCTAATCCACAAAGAGAAACTCGTTGCTCGCCAAGAGCAGCCGGCAAACCGCATCCAGTCCATGCTCGGCGGCGAGCGACTGCAGTTGGGCCAGTTCATCCCGGGTCGGATTGCGCTGCCAAGTGTGGTGGACCGCCGCGGTAATCTGGGCGGGCAGATCGTCAGCCTCGGCCTGGACGCGCTGGGCCAAATGCGCGGCATGATGCAGCACAAACCGGTTGTTCAACAGTGTGAGCGCCTGCAGTGGTGAAGCCGAGAAACCTCGGGTGGGGGCCAGCAGCCCCAGATCGGGGAAATCCAGCGCATCGAAGACGGGATCGGGAATGCCCCGCCAGACCACGCGGTAGATGCTGCGGCGGGTGGCCTGCGCACCGTTCCAGTCAAAATCGCTGTAGTCGAGGTAAGGGGTCAGCTGCGCGCCGGGCCGGCTGGAGAAATGGGCCACGGCAGGACCTTCCTGTTGATTGTTCAAACGGCCGCTGGCCTGCAGCACGGCATCGCGGTAGGCGTCGGCATCGAGCCGCTGCGACATCATCCGGGCCAGCAGGCGATTGGCCGGGTCTGCCGCGAGCAGCTCCGCCCGCGAGGCCGAGGCCTGGCGATAGGTGTCACTCAGGCAGATCAGCCGATGCAGGTTCTTGAGCGAGCCGCTCCCGTCGCGCACCTCACACGCCAGCCAGTCGAGCAGTTCGGGGTGGCTGGGCAGGCCCCCCATCCGGCCAAAGTCGCTGGGGGTGTCGCAGAGGCCCGTGCCAAAGTGGTACTGCCAGACCCGGTTGGCGATGCTGCGCCAGGTCAGGGGATTGTTGGCGTTGGCGATCCACTCGGCGAGGGCGGCCCGCCGTTGCGATTCCGACTGTTCGGCCTCGACGGGGAAGCGGGCCGGAAGCGCCGTCACGGCCGACAGCGTCCCCGGCGTCGCACTCTCGCCCGGCTGTTCGAGGTTGCCGCGCTTCAGAATTCGGCTCTCGCGGGGCGTCGCAATGGTGATGGTGCCCCGCTCGTTCTGAGCGACGGGGGCGGCGGCGTAGAGCTGCTGGGGCGGGGGTACTCGCCGCAGTTCGTCGTCGGCTTTCCGCTGGATGACCCACGCGGCTAAGGCTACCGTCTGTTCCGGAGTGCGGGAATTGTGGGGAACCGCCAGAATCGCCGCGATGGATGGGGGGATGACAACGGCATCACCGGCCGGGCCGTCGGTCACCGCCAGCGACAGCCGGCCAATCACGTGCTGCCGTCCATGGTCCTGGTGTAGCGAAACGACCAGTCGATCCTGGGGGGTGAGCACACACGGTTCGGCCAGTTCAAAAATGGCCGAGTGGTTCTGTCCCTCCTGGGGATTCACCCCCCAGCCGGTGGCGGGGTTGCCGTCGAGGGCGTGTTGGATGGTCCAGCCCGTCTGGTCGAAATCGGCGACGGCCCGTGCAATCGCCAGCCGTCGCGGCTCGGGTTCTCCAGCGCGGAAGAGCTGCACCTGAAACTCGGTGAGGTGCAGATTGCCGTTCACCGCCCGTCCCGGCCCGCGCTGTGGGAGGGAATCGTCGGTCAGTACATCGAGACGCAGGGCGGTGAGCTTGGGCAGGACCGTCGAGGAGATGATGGTCAGGGTTTCTTTCTCGGGTGTCGTCCCGCCCGAGAGGACGCTGCCATCGGGCAGCCGCTGGAGTTGGGCTCCCCCGTCCGACAAAAACACCTCGGGAAGCAGGGGGGTCCACTGCGGCAGCGAGGGAAGGGCCGTTTCCCAGTCGCGAACCATCTGTACGGCTTCCGCCGATTGCAGCCGGTCTGGCTGCGGGGCAGTCGCGGACTGTTTCCATCGTTCCCAGGTTTGCCGCCGGGCAGAGACTGCGTGATCGGGTTCGAAGGGAATGTTTCCTTTGCCAATCCCAGCGAAGACCGCCTGCAGGGCGTAATAGTCGGCCTGGGGGATGGGGTCGAATTTGTGATCGTGGCAGCGGGCGCACTGGGCCGTGCTGCTCACGAACGATGCCGCCACCTGGTTCACCCGGTCGTCGCGATCGAGGTGTTCGAACGACATCGGGGCGGTGGCTGCCGCGCTGTGGTCGTACGTCCCCGCCCCGAGGAACCCCAGGGCCGCCCACTCGTGCTGGGCAGTGGGGTACAGCACATCGGCGGCCAATTGCTCGCGAATGAAGGTGTACCACGAGACATCGTCGTTGAATCGCTGGATCACGTAGTCGCGAAACCGCCATGCGTGCGGCCGGAAGACGTCGTGTTCAAAGCCATGACTGTCGGCAAAGTGGATCGTGTCGAACCAGTGGCGCGCCCAGCGCTGTCCGTACCGCGGCGAGGCGAGCAGCCGCTCGACCAATTGCTCGTAAGCGTCGGGGCGCGGATCGGAAACAAAGGCCTCGACCTCGTCATAGGTCGGGGGCAGTCCCTGGAGGTCGAGACACAGCCGGCGGATCAAGGTGCGCCGATCGGCTGGTGAAGAGCCAGTCAGCCCCGCGGTTCGCAGACGCTCGGACAGAAACGCATCGACCGGATTGGCCACGGCGGAGGCGTGGGGAACCGCAGGACGGGTCAAGGGGCGGAGAGACCACCAGTCGGTGGAGATTGAGGGACTTTCTGCGGGGGCAGCCGTTCGCGGATCGAAAACGCCGTCGCGCACCCAGCGGACCAGAACCGCCACCGCCTCGGCATCGAGCGGATCGTCGGGAGGCATGCGGAGCTCCGGCTCGCCGCGCCGGATCGCCTTGATCAGCAGGCTCTGGTCGGGATCGCCGGGGACAACGGCCGGACCACGGCTGCCGCCGCTTTCCCAGCCGCTGCGCCAATCGAGAGTCAGCCCCCCCTTCATTTTTCCCGCAGCATGGGAATGGCAGGGGAAGCAGTGGTCTCTCAGCAGGGGCTC
>JBKCTR010000330.1:0-11545 GCA_046318755.1 Planctomycetaceae bacterium | reverse complement strand
CGGAGCGGACACAGAGGTCCGCCCCCCCGCCACCCTGACTCTGTGGAGAAAAAGGTGTCAGGAACCTTTGTTTGCCTTTCCCGGTCCGCGGTCCGCCCTGGGACTGACCGCAAGCCCGGCGTGACCCACCGACCTCCACCGCACTTCGAGCGTGCGTGAATGATTCGGGTTGGGAAACGTTTCGCGAACACATCGATTTCCCGGCCTCCAATTCCCCTCAAATTGCCAACTCGCCGGCAATCGGCCGCCTCAGTCAACTCGAGCTGACCGCCAAATTCATGATTTTCGTGGCGGAACACGACCGGCTCTGGCAGACCCCTCTTGACTTGGTGGCTCCCGAGGGGCAGAGTAAATCGTGGGGGGTCGCGGTCTGACCGCTGTGCCGTCAGAGAGGCATTCCCCCGTTCGAATCCAGGAATCGACCCGAAGATCTCCCCGGTGAGATCGATTGCCGTTCTCCCGGCCACCACGGTCGGCCGTATGGGCCGTCGAGGCGATTCCCAAGAACCGCGGACGCTGCGGAATGATCGATTGGAAGGCACTGTTTGGTGGCGTCATCACAGCCTGGGGGCTGACGGCGTGCGCCTGCGCGCAGGGTCGGGGCATGCTGTTCGAACTTCCGGGAGCCTTCGCAGAACTCACCCGTCCCCCCACCGTGGTGGGGAACACCAGCAGCCCCCTCTCCGATGAGGAATTGGTGGTGGGGCTGCAACGAGGAGGCAAAAGCCGGGCCTATCCCCTGCGGGTCCTGGGAGATCACCGGGTCATCAATGATGATCTGGCAGGTCCCGTGGCGATCACCTGGGATGTCGATACCGGAACGGCCCGGTCGTTGGTCCCCCAGGTAGGAACCCAACGGCTGACCCTGCGGTTCCACGGGTGGTACCTGGGGGTGATGGTGGTGCGGGATCTGGAAACGGGCAGTCTGTGGTCACCACTGACTGGCTACTGCCTTGCCGGGGTGCATCGCGGAGTTCAACTGACCAGCCTGCCGATATTCGTGGGGCAATTGGCCGACTGGCGGTTGAGGTCCCCCGAGGGGGAGGTGCCCAACCTCGACTACGCCGCGCGCTATCGCACCAGTTATCCCCGGGAGACTCTGCAGCTTTCACCCCAGGCGCTGCACAGCGCCGGGCCGGTCGATGCCCGACTGCCCCCCGAAACGCGCGTGGTGGGGGTGGTGCTGGGGGGCGTGGCCAAAGCCTGGCCGGTCGCCGCTCTGGAGGGCTGCCAGGTCGAGGTGTTGGGAGACCGCACGGTGGTGATCTGCCGGACGGCCGATGGCGGCCTGTCGGCGTTCGAACCCCGGCTGGCTGGTCAACCGCTGGCCCTGGGAGTGGTCACGATTGATGGTCGTCCCCAACTGTTGGGCGCGGACGGAACTCTGGTCGATCCCTCGGGCAAGATTACGGTTGGCATCCTCGCCGGAACGGTTTTGCCCAACGTCGATATTGTCGAAACACGGTGGTCGGCCTGGTCGAGTTACTATGCCAATTCGCTGGTCGCCGGACTTCCAAGGACCACCACGGGAGTCTGCCAGCCGGTTCTCTTGCCAGCCCCCGTGCTGCAACCGCAAACCCTGCCGACGGAACCGATTCGTCCCGGCTCGCGGAAATCACGCCGAGACAATCGACGTAAGACCGCGCGGTGAAGCACGCCCAGCGAAGTGGTGCATTTTCGACAGAGGTTGGCAAGAGACCTGGGTGGTGGCACGAAGGGATTGGACGTTCCAACGGGTTGCCAATTGTCGCGAGAGTTCAGCGAGGTGGTTGGCCGGTTTTCGCGACGGTATCGAGGATCCGCGACTCAATCGGAACAGGCCGGCAGCATAGTGCACCTCGCACCGACGTCTCCGAAATCAACGCGATTGTTGACGGCCTCAACCCGAGGTCAATCCTGTCGTTCGGCTGCCGATCTGGATCAGGAATTGCCACATCATCCGAGGCGGCGAGGCTACCAGCTCATTCGCACAGTGGCCTGTGCCTACGCCGTTCCTTGAATGGCGACTCTTGGATGTCACAGGGAGCGCCGCGCAGCGGCGAAACGGGACCAGGGACTGGTATGTCGCTTTCCGCAACGGATTCGGCGAATCAAATTCAGCCCGCGGTTCATCCCGCCGGCAACCTTCAAGCCATCCCCTTCAGGGCTGAATCGAATCTTGAGCTCGCAACCCAGGTTAGCCGCTACGCGGCGACACCTGGAACATGAAAGACTGTCCCTACAGGACATGGCCCGGATCGAAGTTGTGTTCGGGAGGATGGCGGAAGGTCTAATGTCGTGGCCGGGAATCCGGGGGGCGTCGATACAATCCCTTGAGCCGTCGATGACCAGATCGATCGGTCGATCGATTGCTCCGGTGGAAATCCAGTCCGCTCGTTTTGACCCGCCGCCTCAGGTTGCCATCGCCATCGGTTCCGACGCCGCCATCGCCGCCTCTTCCTGCTTCAGCTCGTCGATGAGAGGCCAGAGTTCGTCGATGTTGTCTTTGTAGATGTCGCCAATGAGGATGTCGGTGATCAGTCCCTTTTTCTCGGGATGCTTGCGGACGAACTTGCCAAAGTTCAGCCCGTCGTAGAACTCGCACACCAGCCGGCGCATGCGGTCCATCCCCTGGTTGTAAACCCCCTCCCACTTCCCCAATTGGGCGGCGGACGTGTCCCCCTTCACCAGCCCTTCGCTGATGGCGTCGGCCGCCATCTCACCCGAGACCAGAGCCAACAGAATCCCCGAGGAATACAGCGGATCGAGAAACCCAAACGCATCCCCCACCATCACCCAGCCATCACCGGCCGCCTGCCGGGTGCGGTACGAGTACTCTTTCTGGGCCCGGAAAATGTCGCATCGCTCGGCATGGGCGATGCGGGGCTGCACTCCCGGACAGCGCGCCACCTCTTCGAAAAACAGGGTCTCGAAATCGGTGGTCCCGCGATTCTTGAAGAGATGCTCGTAGCCGGCCACCACCCCCACGCTCACAATGTCGTCTTGCAGGGGGATGTACCAGAACCATCCCTTCTTCTCTTGGGTTTGCATGACGATGGTTCCCCCTTCGTCCTTCCCGGCCTCACGCCGGGCCCCCTTGAAATAGGTCCACAACGCAGCCTTCTTCAAGACGGGATCCCACTCGCGCAGCCCCAGTTTCCCCAGCAGCAGAGACTGCTGACCACTGGCGTCGACCACCACCTTCGCCCGCACCTCTTCAATCGGTGCGTCTTGTCCAATCGAGACCCGCACCCCGTTCGCCCGGGTTCCGTCGAACAGCACGTCGTAGACCCGCGCCCCTTCGAAACACTCCACGCCGTGCTCGCGGGCGTTTTGCAGCATCAGATGATCGAACTCGGCCCGCCGCACCTGCCACGTTTGCGACGATTCGTGCGGCCGGTGGTCATGGAAGTAGAACGGCTCCGACAGCTTCCCTTTGTCGGAAATGAACTGCACGCTGTACTTCTTGACGAAGGGGCTCCCCTTGAGCTTCTCCAGCATGTTCAGCCGCCGCAGCACCCAGTAGGTCTGCGGGATCAGCGATTCGCCAATATGAAACCGCGGGAAATGGTCCCGCTCGAAAACCGCCACGCGGTGCCCCTGCTGGGCGATCAGGGTGGCGGCTGTGGCCCCTGCGGGACCGCCGCCAATCACAATCACGTCGTAGTCGTGCTGAGGCTTCGCAATCATGGGAAATCGCCTGAAAAGAACCAACCAGCAAAAGAATCAAACGGCCTAGTGCCAGGGACTCTCCTGCGGCTCGTGCGGACCCCGCACCTGCCGCAACAACTCAATCAACTGCCGCAACGACTCCGGGGGCAGATGCCCCAATTGCTGCTCATGACACGCCCGCAGAGGCTCGTGCATCTCCGACAGCAACAGCACTCCCGCTGGGGTAATTCCCACCAGCACCGTCCGCCGGTCACTCTCAGACCGGGCCCTCGTCACCAGCCCCCGCTGCTCGAGCTTGTCGAGCATGCGGGTAATGTCGGGAGCCCGCGAAACCAGCCGGTTGGCCACGTCGAGGGTCGGCAACAACGCCGGATGCTGAGCTTTCAACAGCCGCAGCACGTTGTACTGCTGCGGAGTCAGGTCGTAAGGCCGGAAAAACTCGTCCTCCAGCCCCCGCAAACGATCGTACGTTCGCCACAGGCTGAGATACGCCTCCTGTTCCAAAGAGTCGAAGCGGGTGGTCGAAGACCGTCGGGATGACGTGCTGGACATCCCTTAGTTTTTATCGGTGCAAACAATAGTCGTCCAGACAATTTTTTGGATCGGTAAGTTTTGATCTGGCAAAGTCGGCCGATTTTCGCGAATAATAGGAAGACTTCCTCCCCTCTGGCCCCCCCATGATCTATCTCGACAACAACGCCACAACACCCCCTCATCCCGAGGTGGTGGACGTGATTGGTCGAGTTTCGCGCGATGCCTATGCCAACCCGGGAAGTCCCCACGCGCTCGGCCGGCGGGCCCGCCAGGTGCTCGAAAATGCCCGCGAACGCTTCGCCCACCTGCTGTACGCCCATCCCGACGAGGTGCTGTTTACCAGCGGTGGAACCGAGGCCAACAACCTCGCCGTCCGGGCTTTCACCGCCGGCTCCCCGGGCGTGATCGCCCTGACCCCTGGCGAACACCCCGCCGTCCTCCAGGCCTGCCACTCCCGCGAAGCCGAGGGCTTCCCACTTGCCTGGCTGCCGCTGGATGGCGAAGGCCGGCTCGAATGGGTCGAACCGTTCGAGGCCAATCCGTGGTGGTCCCCGTCACTGCGGCTGGTCTGCCTCATTCTGGCCCACAACGAAACGGGGGTCATTCAGTCCCCGCAGCCGCTGGCCAACGCCTGCCTCGAACGGCGCATTCCCCTGCACCTCGATGGATTGCAGGCGGTGGGCAAAATTCCCGTCTCGTTTCACGAGCTGGGCTGCGCCACCCTGGCCGTGGGTGCCCACAAGTTCCAGGGGCCCCGGGGCGTGGGTGCCCTGCTGGTCCGCCGGGGCTGGAAGCTGACCCCCCAGGCTTGGGGAGGGCATCAGGAAGGGGGCCTGCGCCCCGGGACCGAGGCAGTTCCCCTCGTGGCGGGAATGGTGCGGGCCCTCGAGCTCTGTTCGGCCCAGCAGCAGCTTGACAAAGAACGCCAGACCCAACTGCGCGACCGGTTGGAACAGGGCCTCCGGTCCCTGTGCCCCCCGGTGGTGCTGAATGGGTCGCGCGAACACCGGCTCCCCAACACGCTGAATGTGGGGTTCCCCGGGGTCGATGGCGAAGCGCTGCTGGTGGCCCTCGACCTGGCCGGGGTCGCCTGCTCTCTGGGCAGTGCCTGCGCCAGTGGTTCAGCCGAGCCCGCCCCAGTGCTGGTTGCCATGTGCCGCCCCCCCGAATTGCTGCTGTCTTCGGTTCGCTTCAGTCTCGGGCCACAGACGACGGCCGACGAGATCGAGCAGGCGATCCGAATCATATCGGAAACCGTCCGGAGGCTGCGGGCGCTGCATCCAGCCGACCGCCACGGTGAAGTTTTCGCCTCCGGTTAAGAGACTTCCCGTGCCCCCACCCGCCCCATCCCGAACACCCGCCCCTCCGGAAAATCCGTTGCGGATTTCCGAGAATGCCGAGGCTTACACCGCCTTCGAACACTGGGGCACGGCTCGCGAGGCGGGTGAAATCGAACCGGTCATCTTCCTGTCGGGACCAGCCGGGTGTGGCAAGTCGCTGTTGGTGCGATGGGGGGTGCGGCAGTTTTTGACGCGACATCCCAAGAGTTCGACTCTCATCCTGACGGCAGCCGAGTTTGCCGCCCAGTTCGCCGAGGCCTCGGCCAACCAAACCATTCCCCTCTTCCAGACCGCCCTGCGGGAAATCGACCTGCTGGTGCTGGAAGACTTGCAGGTGTTGCAGGGGCGGGACGAAACGCAGACGCAGTTATTGAATTGGATGATCGCGCTGCGCGAGCGGGAGGCGGCCATGGCCTTCACGGCCAATTGTCCCCCCGGCGGTTTGACGGGGTTTCCCCCCCGGCTCATCAGCCGGTTGCGGGGGGGAATCTCGGTCCGGCTGACGCTGCCGGGGGCCGAGTCGCGGCTCAAGATCCTCATGCAACTGGCCCGGGGGAAGAAACTGCGGGTCTCGCGCGAGGGCCTCGTGCACCTCGCCAACCAGTATCCCGTCACTCCCCGCGAACTGGGGGGAGTGCTGACCCGGCTGGAATCGATGTCGCGGCAGCACCGGCGACCGATGGACCTCGAACTGGTCCGCCGGTATCTGGCTCGGGAGGCCGAACTCCCCAACCTCACCCTGCAAGACATTGCCCGCGAGGTGGCGGCCGAATTTGGCCTGAAACTGACCGACCTGCGATCGAGCAGCCGCACGCGCGAGCTGGCCTTTCCCCGCCAGGTGGGCATGTGGCTGTCGCGGCAGTTGCTGGGAGAAAGCCTGCTGAATGTCGGACGGTTCTATGGCGGCCGCGACCACACCACGGTGGGGCACGCCTGCCAGAAAGTGGCCGAACTGCTGGCCACCGATGGCGAACTTCCCACCCGCATCGAACGCATCCGCCGACAGTTGCGGCGGGAGAGCTGAAGAGGGCTGGGCCAGACCGTCTGAATGGCCCGCCGCGATGCCCCGGCGGGGGACTGTCTGGGCTGGGGAGAACCTGTCGAACGGCTGTGCAGAGCCGGTGCGCGGGGGGTGGGCCGCGGGGTGGGCCGTCGATCGGCTGTGGACAACTCCCCCGGAATCCACGGCTCTCCCACAGGAACTCACAGATACTGAACAGCATATCCCCAGCGAAGCCGGGTCGTTTGTCGAACCCTAACCCGTTTGCTAATATGGACCTTCGCAAAATCAAGCTGGATTTTCCACATTTCCCGCGGTCACTGATACGACGACTACTGTTTTGAACCTTTCCTAGAGAAGGGACTGAACACCTTCGGCTCCGCAGTGGTTGGGCGGGAGAGTCGAGCGGCGTCTTGGTGAACCCGTTCCCCCGTTGGGGAGAAGGCAGTTCCTCCATGAAGATCACGTGCCAGAGGCAGGCCCTGGCGACGGCCTTTCAGACGGTCAGCGGGATTGCTCCCAGCAAGACCACCAAGACCGTGTTGATGAACACCAAGGTCGAGGCCTCTCATGGAGAAGTGACCCTGCTGGCGACGGATGGCGAATCATCGATCCGCTACACCATTCCCGATGCCACCATCGAAACGCCGGGAGCGCTGCTGCTGCCCACCAACCGCACGCTGACCATTCTGCGGGAGCTGCAGGGAGACCAAGTGACGGTCGAGACGCTCGCCAACAACGTCCGCATTCAGGGCGAGCGGGCCGATTACAAGCTGGGGCTCGAAAACCCCGACTTGTTCCCCACCATCGCCGATTTCAAAGAAGACAATTACCACGTCATCGACGCCGGCACGCTGCGTCAGCTCATCCGCCGCACCATCTTCGCCGTCGACACCGAGAGCACCCGCTATGCCCTGGGAGGCGTGCAGGTCGAACTGGGACCCGACAAGGTGACCATGGCCGCCACCGACACCCGTCGGCTCTCGGTGGCCCATGGGAAGTGTGCCGTGCATGGCACCCCTCCCGCGATCCACCAGGCTCCGGTTGTCCCTTCGAAGGCCCTGGCGGTCATTGAACGCTGTCTGGGCGAAGACACGGCCCAGGTGCAGGTGGCCATCCGCAGCAACGACATGTTGTTGCGAGGGGGCCTGGCGACCATCTACACCCGTCTGGTGGAGGGACGGTTTCCCGCCTACCAGGATGTCATTCCCTCCAGTTGCGAGGTCGCGCTCGACATTCCGGTCGAGCCGTTCCTGGCGGTGGTGCGGCAGTCGCAGATTGTCACCAACGAAGAAAGCCGGGGGGTCGACTTCGTCTTCCAGGACGGCGTGCTGACCCTGGTCAGCCAGGCACCCGACATTGGCGAATCGAAGGTCGATCTGCCGATCAGCTACGATGCCGCTCCGCTCACCATCAGTCTCGATCCCAAGTTTGTCTCCGAGTTTCTGCGGGTGCTCGACCCGGCCAAGACCGTGCGTGTCGAGCTGACCGACGGCGAGAGTGCCGTGGTGTTGAAGACCGACGACGGTTCGATCTACATCGTGATGCCGCTGTCACGCGACCGCTGATAGCTTCCCCGCACACCAGAGAGCGTCTGATGAACGAAGAGCGGGGTCCCCAGGCCTTGCGGAACGTGTTGAGCGAGTTGGTCGCCTTGCGGGGTTATGCCCGGCGCGAGGGGGTCCGCGAGCTGCAGCGGGCGTGGGCCCGGGTGGCTGGCGAAACGGTCGCCGCCCAGACGCGGGCCCTCGAGGTGAAACGGGGCGTGCTGCAGGTGGCTGTCGCCAGCTCGGTGCTGCTGGCGGAGCTGGTGGGCTTCTACCGCACGCAGTTGGTGGCCCAGTTGAAGACCCAGGCTCCCGAATTCCGGATCAAGGATGTGAAATTTCGCCTCGATGCCTCGGCGGCCCGCCGGGGTCTCGATGACGTCTGACACCCTTGGGAATGAATCCCCCCCGTTCCCCGAGCGTTCCGGGTGTCAGCCCGGCTGCCATCCCCCAGACACTCCCCCCCAACACAGATTTCACGAAGACGGACTTCACCAACACTCCCCAGGGATGAGGGGCTCGTGTGGCGCGGCCGAGACACCACTGTCCCTGCCGACGCCTTCGATTCCCGGATGAACGAAAGACCAAGTCGATCATGAGCAACGCCGAACAGTCCAATCCCGCCTCCCCCAGTCCTGTCGCCGCACCAGCCGTCGCCGATTACGGGGCCGATCAGATCCGGGCCCTCAAGGGACTCGAGGGAATCCGCATGCGTCCCGCGATGTACATCGGGGGGACCGACGCGCGGGGACTGCATCACCTGGTCTTCGAGGTGGTCGACAACTCGATCGATGAGTTTGGGGCCGGGTTCGGCACAACGATCACCGTGCGAATCAACGTCGACGGCTCGGTCACCTGCTCGGACGATGGCCGGGGTATTCCCGTCGGTCCCATGCCCGACCAAGACAACAAGCCGGCGGTCGAGGTGGTGCTGACCGGCCTGCATGCCGGCGGGAAGTTCGACCGGAAGGGGGGTTACAAGAAGGGAACGGGGGGCCTGCACGGGGTGGGCATCAAGGCGGTGAACGCCCTGTCGGAGTGGCTGACTGTCGAGATCCGCCGCGAGGGACATGTCTGGCAGATGGAGTTCGCCCGCAGCCAGGTCACCAGCCCTTTGAAGAAGCTGGGGGCCAGCAGCGAGACCGGTTCCACCCTCACGTTCAAACCCGACCCACAGATCTTCCCCGACGTCAACTTCCACTACGACACCCTGCAGCGCCGCCTGCAGGAACTCGCCTTCCTCAACAGCGGGGTGAAGATCCAGCTGATCGACGACCGCGACGGCCGCACCGACGAGTTCCATTACGACGGCGGGTTGGCCGAGTTCGTCGCCTGGCTCAACCGCACCGAGACCGTGCTGTTCCCCGAGGTCATCTCCATCGCGGGGGCCGAGCCGATTGAGGTCGAGGGGGTCCAGTCGGCCATCGAGGTCAGCGTCGTCCTGCAGTACAACGAGGGCTACAACGAAAACGTCCGCTGTTTCGCCAACAACATCCCCAATCCCGACGGGGGGACCCATCTCTCGGGGTTCCGCAACGCCCTCACCCGGGCGCTCAACAGCTACGGCAAGAAAGAAAACCTGTTCAAAGACATCGAGCCCGGCGGAGATGACTTCCGCGAGGGACTGACCGCCATCGTCTCGATCAACCACCCCGATCCGCAGTTCCAGTCGCAGAACAAGACCAAGCTGCTCAACAACGACGTCGAAGGGGCGGTCTCGAAGGTGGTTTACGAGGTGCTCACGAAGTACCTCGAAGAACATCCCGGCACCGCCAAACGCATCTGCGAGAAGGCCCGCAACACCGCCGAGGCCCGCGAGGCGGCCCGCAAGGCGCGCGACATGGTCCGCCGCAAGGGGGCCCTCACCTCGTCCGGACTCCCCGAGAAACTGCGCGACTGCCGCTCGCACGACCTGCAGTCGACCGAGCTGTTCCTCGTCGAGGGAGATTCGGCCGGCGGTTCGGCCGACACGGGGCGCGACTCGAACATTCAGGCCATCCTCCCCCTCCGCGGGAAGATCCTCAATGTCGAAAAAGCCCAGCAGCTCAAGATGCTTGAGAACGAAGAGATCATTGCCATCTTCCGCGCCATTGGCATCACCCCCATGAGTGCCGAGGAAGATGTCGCCAAACGACGCTACGGCAAGATCATTCTGATGACCGATGCCGATGTCGACGGCAGCCACATCCGCACCCTGCTGCTCACCCTGTTCTTCCGCCAGATGCGGGCTCTGGTCGCCCAGGGCTGCATCTACATCGCCCAGCCCCCCCTGTATCGGGTGACCCAGAAGAAGAACATCCGCTATGTGCAGACCGCCGAGTCGATGATGCAGGAACTCGCCAGCCTGGGGCTCAGCGGGGCCCGGCTCGAGTTCACCGATGGAGCCCGTCTCGAAGGGGAATCGCTCCACAAGATCGCCACCCTCATCGACCAGCTCGAAACGCCGTTGCGAACCATCGAACGCCGGGGGATCGATCTGCGTCCTCTCGCCGCCCGGCACCTCACCGAGCGCGGTCTCGTGCCCCGTTACCGGGTCTTCCTCGGTCGCCAGCAGCATTGGTTCGCCGACAAGGCCCAGCTCGAGACCTTCATCCAGGCCGAGGAAAAACGCCTGGGGCGTGAACTGCGCGTGGCCGACGCCAATCGCGAGGCGGCGCCGCAGCCCCCGACCCCCCCGGTTCCCGGGACCGACGTGGCGGCCCCCGCCGTCCCCCAGCTTCCCGAGGGGTACCTGCAGGTCTACGACCTCCACGAAACCCGCACCATCAACCTGCTGCTCCAGGAACTGGCCGGATATGGCATCCGGCTTTCCAACCTGCTTCCCGCGGGAGTCAAGAACGGGCTGCCCGTCTATCCCTACCGGCTCATCAACGAAGACGAGGATGTGCCCCTCACGTCGTTGCGCGACCTGCTGCCCGAGCTGCGTCGGTTGGGTGAAAACGGCCTCAAGCTGACCCGCTTCAAGGGGCTGGGCGAAATGAACTCCGACGAACTGGGGATCACCACCATGGATCCCAAGACCCGCACCCTGCTGCAGGTCACCATGGACGACGCCGCGGCGGCCGACGAAATCTTCCGCGTGCTGATGGGAGATCACGTCGAACCCCGTCGCGAGTTCATCGAGAAACACGCCCTCGAGGTCAAGGAACTCGACGTCTGACCGGTCTGCTTCCCTCGGCGTGAATCCCATTGGGTGACCCCGAATTCCCAGCGACTCCCTGGAGAGTGTCATGTCCTCCGCAAGCCTTCCGCAGCTCTCGATCCGCCCGGCGCGACCGGAGGACTGGCCCGTGGTCGTCGAGTTCAACAGCCGCCTGGCCGAGGAGAGCGAAGGGAAGGTCCTGGACCACGCCCACCTCGTTCCCGGCGTGCAGGCCCTGCTGGCCGACCCCGCCAAGGGACGCTACTTCGTGGCCGAGCTGGACGGGCAGATCATCGGCCAGTTGATGCACACCCGCGAGTGGAGTGACTGG
>JBKCTR010000329.1:0-1990 GCA_046318755.1 Planctomycetaceae bacterium | reverse complement strand
GGGGTTCAGCCGAAATTCTTTCCCCAGCGAGTTCTGGATGGTCTTGAGGATTCCGGCGTGAAATTCGATCACCACATCGGCGTCGTTTGTGCTTCGCGGGTAGCCATAGGCATTGCTGGAGAAGGCCCCCACCAGCATGTAGGGAATCTCGTTGGCCTGCAGCATCTGGATGACACGGATAAGCGCCTCAAGGCTGGCTGGATCCACCCTCGCCCTCCTCTTCTTCGACAACCACAAACAATCCCGCCTCCTCCACCCGCCGTTTGATCTCCCGCCGGCGGTCGATTTCCTGCAGCACCTGCTCGTCGTTCCAATCGGGATGCTCGGCTTTGAGCACCTGGATCAGCCAGCGCATGCCGGCATCGTACAGGTCGCACCCCATCCGGAACTTCTCGGCCATCGTCAACGCCGCCGCCCGGCGCAGCAGCGTCTGATCGATCCCCTTTTGCAGTTGGCGCATCTCGTCGTCTGAAGTTGGCACTCTTTCGTCGGCCATCACGCACATCGTCTCCCGGTCGAATACCCCCTGCCCCATCGCACAAACAACACTTCCCCCAAGCCGACCTCCGTGAGCTAAAGCAAGGGCAACAACAAAGTATCCCCGGTGGTCGATCGATCGTCCAGCAAAGAATGCCGGCCAGGGATTGTCCGTGGCCCGGACACGATCCTTCGACTGATCTCATATCACTGACGCCGGATCGAGAGAAGGAGAGACACGGAAACCCAAATACGATTTTCCCAAGTCAACCGGCTTCGAGGTTGGCAACTTTCTACGGACAACGGGGAAGGGTGGGATACAGGACTCGCTTGGGGCCACCGCAAAACGGCTCCGGGGTTCGCACAGTCGATGCTGTTCGCAGGGGCCGAACGGCAGGAAAACCCGACGTACAACCGACCGGTAGACAACGGATTGAGCCAATGCAATCAAGTCAATCGGATTGCTCGCTCGTCGGCCCAGGTGAAGATCAATAAGCCCACAGCTTTGCCGTTGATGTGGAGTCAGGGACTACGTATCCTGACGATCGTGTGATACGTACATGGAGCGATGTGATGAAGAAGTTGACACTGAGCGCAGATGAGAGCGTGATTGCAGAGGCGCATCGGTTGGCTGCCCAACAGGGGACCAGCGTGTCAGCGATGTTTTCCAGGATTGTCCGTCTGTTGTCCGGAGAGAGACGGCAGCGTCCCGCTGCGGGTCCACTGACCAAACAGGCGACCGGGCTCATTCGTCTGCCCAAGGGAGTTTCCGAAAAGGACATTCTTGCGGACGCCTTGGCCGAAAAGCATGGCGTGTCGAAATGAAGGTGTTCTTTGACACGAATGTGCTGATCGATGTGCTGGCCAATCGGCGACCGTTTGTGTCCGACTCCGCGGCGCTCTGGACACTTTCGGAAAGCCGTCGGATCACCGGACTGGTTTCGGTCCTGACATTCACCAACACGTTTTACATCGTTCGTCGTCTCACCGATCTGAAGACCGCCCGACGTGCGCTGACTCTGATCCGCGACACATTTGAGCCCGTGGCCTGCGATGGCGAACTGATCAATGCGGCCATCGGCTCCAAATTCGCCGACTTTGAAGATGCTGTGCAATACCTCAGTGCCGTGCGGGTCGGTGCCGATTGTCTTGTGAGCCGCAATGTCAATCACTTTCCCCGTACCACCACCTGCCCCGTGCTGACCCCAGCCGAATTCCTGGTGGCCCAAGTCCTGCGGGGGGAGGACAAACCAGCCGACCAGTGAGAGCATGTGGTGGGTCGAGGTTGTTCGTACGACTCGCGCGTCACTCCCTCTCCCGCGAAACGACTCCCGGTCAACAAAACCCGCGCCGCTGCGGGAGAGGGTTGGGGTGAGGGCGAAAGGGCCGCTTGGTGGTGTTTGCCGGGCGCGGTTCTTGAAATCGGACGGGTCGCCCCTTCACCCGCCCTGCGGGCACCCTCTTCCCCGCGGGGGAGAGGGACACCATCAAAGCCAGCTCGCTACCGCCACTT
>JBKCTR010000328.1:0-2811 GCA_046318755.1 Planctomycetaceae bacterium | reverse complement strand
GTAGTTGACGATGTCCCAGATTTGCTCATCTTTCAACGTCTTGCCGAAGCCAGGCATGGGAGTGCCATTGATGCCCTGGTGAACCCGGCGGTAGATGTCGAGGGGACGTCGGCCGAAACGGTACACACCACGAGTCAGGTTCCGAGGCATGATGATGTTGCCCCAGGCGTCACGCAGACCGGGCTCGTTGTAGTTGCGGGCCGGACTCGCACCATCAATCGCGGAGAACTGCTCGGTTTGCGGGCCATCGCCCCGCCCAGCGGGTCCATGACAGTCACTGCATTTGTTCTCTTTCGAGAGGTACAACGCCCGACCGCGGGCGATCGACTCGGCGTCGGCGACCACGCGTTTCGACTGAGGGATCACCAGGTTCTCAGGGTTGTTGGCTTCATTCCAGAAGTCCACAACATCTTTCGCCTTCTCGGCCACCGTGTCAGTCCAGGAGGATTTGACCTCGGCCAACAACTCGTCGCGGACAGCGTCGAGAGTGACTGATTTGTCTTCCGCCCGCTTCTCGCGATAGGTCCGCTCCAAATCAGCGGTTTTCAATCCGACCTGGGCGAGCTCCACGGCGAGCCCTTCTTCAATTTCCCCCCGCATGCTCAGCCAGCGGACATAGTCGACCAGCAAGCCGACCTGCTCCTGGCCCAGCAGAGCGAACGACGGCATGTACGTTCCCGGAATGCCCTCCTCCAGGATCCGCGTCATATCGTCATGAGTGGGCCGGTTGCCGCCCGCGGTCGATTTGAACTTGTACTTTCCCTGGCGGTAATCGCGGGGGCGCGGGTTCAGAAACCGTGCCGTGGTGCCATTGCCATCTCCCGCCACTCCGTGGCAGTGCAGGCAATGGACCATGTACAGATCTCGCCCCTCCTTGAGACGCCAACCGTCGAGTTGGCGATGGGCTTCGGCCGCACTGGGCTGGGCTTTGCCGTAGTCAATCGGCAATTCCTGCCAAGCCACCAGACGATTCGGAGTACCGAAGTTTTCGACCAGCGCCTCGGTCACGAGTTGCTGGGCAGCCGGGGTGAGGGCGGCCGTCTTGGCGTTCAGAGAGAACTGGGGTTCGGGAGGTTGACCGCACCCGGCGAGCAGGAGGGTCAAACCGCACAACGGGAGTGACAGGCTGGGAAACCGCACAACAACATCCTTCCGGAGGACATCAATCCGGGTGGAAGAATCAGGACAACTCCCCCCGGAATCCGAAATCAGATCCCGGGGGAGAGCCAACGCACAACAGACTACTTGGTCAGCGAAACGACAGTGCTCTTGGGCTGAGGGCCTTCGAAGTTGGCGAACTGCTTCGCCCCGTACTTCAAATCAACCGACTTGCTCTCGCCCGCCTTCACTTCGACGGACAGTTTCTTGTCGAGATAGCCCTTCTTCTCGTGCCAGACGGTGAATTCGTGCTTCCCGGCAGGCAATCCCTCGATCTCGAACTTGCCATTGGCATCCGAAACCGCCATGAACGGATGGTCAAGGATCAGGTGGTACGCCTTCATCCAGGTATGGAAGTCGCACTTCACCTCGATCGGCAGTTTCTCAGCCTTGGTGTACTTGAGTTCAACGCCCTTGCGATCGTTCGGGGAGACCGTCTGATTGAACCCGGCATTCCGAAGGGGGAAGGTGTGGGTGTTGTGGGGAACACCGTCGTCCGACAGGACCTTCACCGTCTGCCCCACTTGGATGCACAGGCCGTGAGGCAGAAACTTGCAGTTCTTCTGGTCGAAAATCAGCTCTTTTTCCGGTTTGGGCGCTTTGAATCCCGTGGGAGCTTTCGGCAGGAACACGAAGACGTTGGCGATTCCCTTGTTCTCGGGGTTCACCACCAACTCTTCGTTGGGAACGTCTTCATTGGCGCCACAGACGGCGGGATCCTTCGTCGCCGCCCCCTTGGCCACCAATGGGGCGAGGGCTTTGAAGTCGTCGGAAAAGGTGACCGAGCCAGAGACCTTGGCAGCGTCGGCAAACGCGACAGCCGCCTCGGCCACAACGGGGGCAATCGCTTGGGTTGCGACCGCTGTCTGGACCGGATGGAGGCTTTGAGCTTCAGCCGCGCGAGGCGGAGTCAGGACAAACGACACCAGGCCCGCGAGGCCCAGGCTGGAACAGCCCATCCACGCGGCGGTGCGCAACAAACGCTTGGAATTCAGAGACATCACTGCTTCTCCCGTTGTGTCACTTGGATTTCTCCCCCATGCCGGAGCCGCTCATAGGCCACGGCGGGCAGGGGAGCGGGGACCGCCGCGAACTTCGCGGGGGCGTAGCTCAAATTCTTCTCCGTGTCGCCGTCGACCTCAATCACCACCTCGATCTTCCGTTCGAGGAATCCCCCCGAGGCGGCCTCGTGCCAGATGTTAAATGTGTGCTTGCCTGCGGGCAGTCCCTCGATCTTGAACTTCCCGTCCGCGTCGGTCACAGCGAAATACGGATGATCGACCGGAAAGTGGTACGCCTTCATCCAAGCGTGGTAGTCGCAAACCACTTTCACAGGGGTCGCTTCCGGCTTCGTGTACCGGCACTCGACTCCCTTGCGATCGTTGGGAGAAATGGTCTGGTTGAAGGTCGAATTCCGCTTGGGATCGGTGTGCGTGTTGTGTGGGATGGGGTCGTCCGACAGCACCATCAGCGGCTGGCCGATGCGGAAGGCCACCACGCGCGGAAAGAACCGGCAGGCCTTTTGGTCGAAGATGGCCGGTTCTTTGGGCGGAGCGACCAGTTCGGGCTTGATGGTAGACGGCGTCTTTTCCAGGAAGATCACGGCATTCGCGATTCCCTTGTTGGCCGGATTGACGATCAACGCCTCATCAA
>JBKCTR010000327.1:0-6936 GCA_046318755.1 Planctomycetaceae bacterium | reverse complement strand
CCCAAATGCGTCTGCTCATACATCGAGGCAAACTCGGGCCGGTCCAGCACCTCCTCGGCATACCGCCACTCAATTCCCATCCGATACAGCGCATTCTTGAGGGTGACCTCTTCGATCACCCCCCCGATCAAATCCAATTGCCGTCTCAAAAACCGCTCGGCCAGCGCGACCAGCCGGGCCCGGGCCAGCTCGGGCGAAGGAACCGCGACCGGCACGCCACGAGGCAGATCCTCGCGCAACCCGCTCGCCCGCTGTCCCTCCACCCACTCACCCATCACGGCACCTGATCTGTCACCAACCGGCTTCGTCACCCTTGATTGTCCCGGAGAAAAATCCGTCCGGGAAGAGCCTCCGGTGCGCATCTGGAAACGTACGATCGATTTTCGGCCCGTCGCCCCACGGGCCGCGCAATCTTGGGAGGGCGAGGCTCCGTCCGAGCCGTGCCGCTGGGCGTGGGCTGTTCAAACACCGAGCCGCTGGGCCGGCCAATCGTTTGGATCGTGATTTCGCGCCTTCCAAACCGTGTCACGCGCAAGCACGGGATCGGTCGAATGAGCTCATCCCGGGGGGGCGAACCTCCGTGTGAGCCGTTCCGCTGGGTGAGGGCTGATCGAACACCGAGCCGCTGGGCGGACAAATCGTTTGGATCATAAATTGGGTTTTTTCGCATCATGCAAGGGGATGGCGATGGGATTTCGATCCACCCGTGATATCGACCCATGCGGACGGGTTCCGGCCGATCCAAACACAGGGGCACGGCTCACACGGAGGTTCGCCCGCCCAGAAATGATTTGGTTGGCCGCGACAGCACAAACGGTGCCAGCCATGGTTGGAAACCCGCGGACCCGCTCACAGCGAGAATTCGCAAATCGCCTGACGCCCCTTTCCTCAACACGGTTTGCGGCCAGTCTCTTGGCGCCACCCATCAGAGGGTGGCCCCCAAGTTCCACACACAGTGGCCCCACACCGTCTCCCTCGTTACTTCTGTGACATCGCTCCTGTCCTTACTTCTTCAGACAGCACTGTTTGAACTTCTTCCCGCTTCCACAGGGACACCGCTCATTCCGGCCGATCTTCTGTTGCGGGGCGGACAGACGCGGAGTGATCGGTTCCCCCGATTCCCAGGGGGGGGCCAGCGGGGGCTGGCCCGCCAGTTGCTGCTTGGCCTTCTCTCTCGCCGCGCGCATCCACATTCCGTCGGGATCGCTCTCCCACTCATTCATCCAGCGCTCGTGTGCCGCGTCTTCCGACTCCTGGGTGGCCAGCCAAGCGTCGTATTCGGGAAATCGTTCCCCAGTCAGCTTGCAATTCTGGAGCAGGTCCTGCCGCAACCCTTGGCCAACGAAGTCCATTGGTCGTCCCGCCAACAGTTGACGCGTCAGATCGATCCCCTCCGATGCGAACTGTCGCAGCAGAGCCGCCGCGAGATCCATGCGAATCAACTCCTCGGTCTCCTGCTCGTTCTGCGCGAGCACAATCTCCACCGCCAGGTCGCACGGAATGTTGCTCAGGGGATTGGTGAGCAAAAAGCGAATGTCCGTTTTGCAGGTGGGGAAAGCCTCGGCGATCGCGTGCAGCACCGCGGGGGTGCCAATCCTCACGAGGGCCTCAATACACTCTTCGTTGAGCAGATCGTCGGTGTCTTCCAGCAATTTGCCCATCACAATTGGAACGGTCGACTCGAGCCGGGCGTGACCGGTCAAACTCACCACCAGCGGCTCGAGCCATCGCATCAGCGGGAATTTGGGGTCGTCTGGTGCGACACTCAACCACTTCAGCACGGTGGGTTCACAGTCCTTGCCGAAGCGCGCCAAAGCCTCGACCACCAGCTTGGCATAACTCAGGTCGACGTCGTAGGCGCTGTGCTCGTCTTGGCAGTCCTCGCAGAAGATCTCCAACTCCTTCCAGCATTCGGCCTGATCCCATTCCAGCATTTGCAGACGACTGGCCAGCTTCGGCCGACTCTCCTGCGAAAAATGTCGCGCTTTCAAAATGTCAGCCTCCCGGGGCCGCAGCAAGACGGCATCGGCCTCCGCGAGGATTATCGACAGGCTGTCGGCGTAAATCGGGCAGTTGTCGGTCTGCTCGGCATTCAGCTCGTCAATCAACCAGGAAATGGTCTCCGTGGTGTGGAGCAGACGCCGCGACACCTGGAGCAACCGTGTCGCCTCATTCTGCCTGCCGTACCTCTCGATCGCCTGGATCACCGTCGGCATGATCGACAGATCGCGAGAGAAGGCCAGCGCGAAATAGCTGACGGCCCGTTCCCGAGTTTCGATGTCGGGATCAAGGATCGCCTCCTGAATCTTTTCCCGGGGGTAACGCATGGGGGTGGTGCTTTCTGAAGGCGGCCTGATTGGCCGCGGCCTGAACGGTTCCGCCTCGATCGTCACCGGCACCTCCCAGGCGGGACATCTCCCGGATCAGCGGGATTCCGCTGGGCGGAATCAGGAACTCCGCATGCAGGCCGGGTCCAGGATTCGGTGAAGTGGGTTTCGGATCGTATCCGTCTTCCGCTGTGCGAAAGTCCGGCGAACGACCTCCTCTGAACCAGCATACTCAACTGGAAACCCCAAGGGGAGCCGATCCACTCGCAGGAAGACGACGGAAGCAGGCCATCACGGTTTCGGATCGGCATGCGACACCGGGGTCAATCAGGCAGACCGCGTCTCTTCACGGACGTCTCCACAGCGGCCCGCACCCAGTGTCCCAATTTGTATTCCGGCCGCGGGTCGGCACTCGCGGCCTCGATGACGAACTGGTCCGGCAATCTGTTGACTGCGGCCAACTCCTCCGCGTCCTGCGGATTGAACACCTCGATGCGGCCCCCACGCCGAGGTCTTTGGTGTCCCCGGGGCAGTTGACTGATCACCTTGTCGAACGAGGTTGATCAATCCAGAGCCGCTATTTCACTCGCGTCAGCGGCGGCTGTTTCCATTTGCCTTCGACCGCCTCCGCTTTGGGCCAGTAGAGACGCATGATCACGGAGAATGGCCCCTTGGGCGCGGGCAGCCAATTGGCTTCCTTGTCTTTGCCCGGTGATTCGTTCTGGATATAGAGGGTCAGTCCGCCGTCATCATCCATCTGGAATTCCGACAGCATGGTCGAGTTCAACAGGTAGCGATTGATCGGATTGTGGACGAGCAGGCTGGCTGGCTGATCGTACATCGTCAGCGACCAGAACGAGTTGACGGGCGGCAATTGGCCTTTCGCAAAACGCAGAGTGTAGCGATGGCTGCCGTCCAGCTTTTGCTTGTCCCCGTCCACGTAATTGGCTGGATAGATCGCTTCTTCCTTCGTGTTGCAATAAATGCCGAGCACCGCGGCGCCCATACGGTTCAGATAATTGTTCTTGAGAAATTCACGGGTGCCGAACACGTCCCCAGACGACACCTCCCCTTTGTTGACCCGTCCCACCAAGCCTTGAAATTCAGCCCACGCGTCGGCCATGCCCTGCTCGATCGCCAGTTTGGTTTCCGGCGAAAGTTTGCTGGGATCGAACGTCTGGCCCGCGCCAATCCCGATTTTGGCGAATCGCTCCATGAGCGCCTTTTCGGACGGATGAGTCGGGCAGAACTGCAGATAGAAGTTCAACAGCTTGAAAAACTCAAGCGAGGTCTTCTGGGTGACCGGGGTGAGCGGCTGGGGAAAGTCGATCGCAGGGGGAGCTTTGGGAGCCGGTTGGCCGAGGAAGGCCGACAACGGCTTCACGATGTACTGCGCCTGAATCTGCTTGACGTTGTCGAGGTCGGCGGGATTGAACAACTGCGTCCGAAACTGAGCCGAGGCGATTTCGGTCTCGCAGCGGATCACCTTTTTGATTCCCTGCGGCATTTCCCCGCTCCAGTTCGGTCCGGCGATGAGAAAACTGCCACCATCGTTGCCCGTCGTGCGGCTTCCGAGATAGTCGAAGTTGTGCGTGTACAGGTCAATCAGTTGCAGGCTCCAGTACCGCTCCTTGGCGATGGGCGGTACGGTGAACACGATCGGTTCCGCGCGCAAATCCAAGCCGATCCACGAATAGGGCGTGTCCGAATTGGCCGTCTGGATCGCCTTGTCGTCCGGCGTGAAGACGCGGGGGATGTTGAAGAGTCTGTTGTAGGGCGCTTTGTAGTCCGGATCCTTCTTGTCGATGAAGTAGGAGTATTGCACCCGCATGTTATCCACGAGTGGAAAGCCGTAGATGTAGGCATCCTTACCGATGGCGCGGGCCTCGGCCGGTGAAACGGGCTTGGCGGGTGTCAGGGCCTTCGCCAGGGTCACATCCGGGAGCTGATAACTGCCATCCAGCACGGACTTCCCCGGCCGGTAAACCCGCATCAGAAAGTTCCAGCCGTCGCTCACGTCGAGCCGGTTCGGCACGTCGCCGCAATCTTTCTTGGAACCGAAATGCACCGTGAACGTACCGTCCGGGTTCATCTTGGTGTTGAACTTGTTGAGGATGCTGTTCTCGCTCTTCATGTATCCGTCGGCACCGTACACGGTGATGGACCAGAAGGCGTTGTTCTCCGGTACCTGGTAGGTCGCGGTGTGATGCCCTTGAGCCGGCAGTCGGCCGTTGTAGTTGATGTAGACAGCGTGCTCGTTTGGAAAGAGGCCCCACGCCCCGGCGCAGGCGAGGTGCCGGAGCTTCTCATCCGCCTTCCCGCGGGCGGCCATGAATCCGTCCGGGTACTTCTCGTATTTGTCGAACTCGGCTTTGTACGCGGCGGTCAGCTTTGCGAGCGAGGCTGCGTCCCACTTCGGCTCGGGGAACGGGTCGGCGCTCGCGGCTTTGATCTCGAACTGATCCTGCAGCTTGTTCACCAGCGCCACGTCCTCGGGATCGGTCGGCTTGAGCAGTTGAATGCGGACCAGCACACCCAGGTACTTCGTATCCCTGGGCAATTGGTGTGTGCCCGCCTCGTAGATCACTCCCGGACAGTAGTGATCGTTGTCAACCAACAAAACCGAACAGTAGCGGCCTGCCGGCATTTTCGGCACGGTGAGCGTGGCCCCCTTGGACGTGTCGATGACGGCGGCGGAGTAAAGCGTGTCGCGGTTCATCCGCACGACAGTCTGGTTGTCGAGCGGGGTCACGGCTCGGAAGTGAAAAAATCGATTGACGCCTCCCGCGAGCTTCGTGGCATTGTTGAACGTCCGGTCGGTCTCGGCCCGGCAATACGTCTCCTGGGTGACGATGACTCCCGCAGCCTTCTCCTGGCCGGAGATGGAACCGACGGACAGGAGGATCGCCGAAACCGCCGCGATTCGCCACGACATCCGCGTGATGAAGGGATGCGGTTGGGCCGGCGCGACCTGCGTCGGCGTCTCAAGACGTTGCGTGATCATGGTTGCGGCTCCTTGACAGAAAAGCTCGACTCCGGACATTCCGAGCGAGATCGAATGGTAATCCGTCCCGCATCAGGGTGTACAGGTCATTGGCGCGCGAACACCGTGAGTCCTTCATCAGGGGTTGCGCAGGCGAGACCCCGAGACCGACCTCGTGGATTTGACCCGTGGACCCGAACGGCGCCGCATCATGACAGGCGTGCGACGATGGTCGTCAACGACTTGTTCCACGGGGGTGATCGACTCGCAGCAGTCCGCACGCCCGGTGAGCAGCCTCTTTCCGCTGCCAAGCCGACGGCGTACCCTATCTGACAAGCGTCGGCACAGGAGGCTTCCACGTGCCGTTCTGAGCCTCCTTGCTAGGCACGTAGACTCGGATGACGTACATAAACGGCCCCTCGGAAGGTGTGGGCAGCCAATTCGCTTCTTGATCGGGTCCGGGGGAAGTTGGTTGCAGGTAGATTGTGAGTCCGCCGTCGGCGTCTCGCTTCAGTCCCGCGTTGCGATCCCCGATCGAGTATCGATTGATCGGATTCCGAACCAGGAACCGGTTGGGCATGGTGTACATCGTAGCCGACCAAAACCCCTGCTTCTCGACCGGAGGCGTTTGACCGGGCGCAAATCGCAGGATGTACTTTTCGCCCGCCTTCGCCTTGTCCATGGTCGGACCGAGGTAAATCGCTTCGGCCGGGGAATTGCCGAAGATTCCAGCCGCCACGCCTGCCGAGCGATTCAAAGATTTGTAGGCGATTTCATCCTTTGAGCCCAGTAGGCCGACACTGGTTGTCGCCGAGTTTGCCGCCTTGATCACATCAGCCACGCCCGCCTCGACCCCAGCCAGAATGGCGGTCTGATCCTCTGGCGAGTGATCCTGCAATCGGAACGGCTTGCCGGGGACAAGACCGATCCGCGCAAACCGTTCCAGCAGCTGTTGTTCTTGAGGTTGTCGCAGCGAGATGTACGGAAGCAGGAAAGCCAGGTAATCCAGGGTGTCCACCGATCGGAGCACTTTGTCGTCGGTGGTCCACGGCTTGGGCTGGAAAGGCTCGGCGGGGGCGGGCGCGGGCCCGCCAACAAGCTGATGCAGTGGCTTGATCGTCATCTGGTTCTGGATCGCGATGACATTCTGCATGTCGTCGGGGTTGAACACGAGAATCCGGCCCTGCAAATAGACAAAATCGGTTGGCGAAACAACGACCCGACCGATGCCTGCTGGAATCGAGCCCGTGAACCGTGGTCCAACATAGATGATGGGGCCGCCATTCTGCCCCACAGTCCGCGTGCCCGTGAAATCCAGGTTGTAGTGATCGAGGCTGATCGCCTGCATCACGTAATAGCGATTCGCCGGGGTCACCTTCGGCATGGTGACAACCACCGGTTCCGAACGGAGATCCAGCCAGATCCTCGTGTAGGGCGTATCCACATTCGGTGTGAACATGGTGTCGCCGGGCTGATTCAGGCGTTGGTAATTCTTGATCTTGTTGAACGCCCCGATGTAGGTGGTCGAGGACTCGTTGAAGACCTCATCCTGGAGAAAGCGGTAGGAATAGACCGGCCCGAAGGCGTAGACGTACGCCTCTTGAGCAATCCGCTGCACTTCGGCCG
>JBKCTR010000326.1:0-1214 GCA_046318755.1 Planctomycetaceae bacterium | reverse complement strand
ATACTGTGTGTCATCACCCGGTGTCCGAGCCCGTTGGGGTGAATGCTCTCGTCCTGCAGCCAGGGCAGAATGGCGCCGACTTCCGGACGGGCCTGGCACCAGTCATTCCAATGATCGATCAGAGCCGTTTCCATCTGCACGGCCACCTCGCGGATGATCTGTATGTAGGCGGGCAGATCGGTGCGTGAGGAGGCGTTTGGCGTGTAGATGAGGTTGGGTGTCTGCAGAACGGGAAGGACTTGGTTTTCCCGCAGTCGCTCCACGATGCTGATCAGATTCTTGCGGAACGATTCGCGCCCCCGCACTCCGGCGATGCAGTCGTTCATGCCAATCAGGATGAACGCCACTTCGGGCCGGAACCGCAGAATGCGCGTGTCGATCGCGCCCAGCAACCCGTCGGCCCGTTCATTGCAGACCCCCGTGTTGATCACCACATCCTGAAACCGCCGCAGTTCCCACCGGACCCGTTCCGAAAAATGTTCCGGGTAGCTCCGCTGTGCTTCGGTGTAGAGCGCTCCATGCGTGATACTGTCGCCGGTAAAGACCCAGGTGATGGGGGCCGCATCCTGCAGCAGGCGATGGACCGCGGCCAAGAGCGGACAAGACAGCCCCGGCTCAACCGGCGGCGCGGCCTCGGCGGTGCCAGTGGCCGAGCGATTCAACAACCACCGCCTGCGACGCTTGACGGTCGAGGGGGGCACTCCAGGACTTCCGGGGACAGGCCTCACTCCAGCTCCTTCTTGCGACGACTCTCCGGTAGTTCGCTGGCCGCGACCACCCGACCCAGCCGAGACTCATTGACGAACAAACCACCACGCCACAGCCAACCATTTTCCGCAACGACGACCAACGCGCATGTACTACTTAATGCAGGAACTGGACTTTTGCTATGGACACAGGCTTCTGAATTACGAGGGCAAATGCCGAAACCTGCATGGCCACAACGGCCGTCTGGAAATCCTGCTGGGGGGTGAGCACCTCGACTCAAGGGGAATGTTGATTGACTTCGGAGACATCAAACGACTGCTGAAGACCTGGATCGACGAGTCGCTGGATCACAAAATGCTGTTGTCGATCGCCGATCCCCTGCTCCCCATCTTGCAGAGCCACGGACAGCCGGTGTTCGTGATGCAGGCGAACCCCACTGCCGAGAACATCGCCCGGCTGATCTTCGAGCAAGGGCGGCACATGGGATTGCCCATTCACGAAGTTCG
>JBKCTR010000325.1:0-12228 GCA_046318755.1 Planctomycetaceae bacterium | reverse complement strand
GCAGTGGTTGGAATGGAGTTGTGCGACCCGAGTTTGTCAAACTCTATGGTTCGGATGGGGTGAGGGGTCTCTTCTATGGGGATGCGTCCCAGTTGTTCGCCCAGATCCTGTCGTGCATTACCGTGGCCGTGTTTGGCTTTGCGATGGGGTGGGTGTGGTTCAAGATCAGCAACCTCATCACACCCATTCGGGTCTCGAAGGAGGATGAAGTAGGCGGACTCGACATGCCTGAAATGGGCGCGATCGGCTACCCCGATTTCATGGTGAAGTGAAGTCCGGCTGGTCAGTCAGTCAGTCAGTCAGTCAGTCAGTCAGTCAGTCAGTGAGACAACTCCCGACGACGCCCGCCGTCGGCGGGAGTTGTTCGTTTTCAACTGCCAGAAGCTCGCGTCGGAATTGATTGCTTCAGCGTTTGCTGCTTGTCAGGCGGGCAATCTGTGGCTGGTCTGCCGAATCGCCACGGAGAGCCGGTGGGCCACCAGCCGGAGCGGCGGCGACCGCGAGACTCTGGTGAGCGGCGGGATAGCCGAGGGAGAAGATCTTGGGACCAATTTTCAGTGTCACGACGCCCGCCTCCCGGGAGTTTTGAGTGACTTCCGCCACGGTATCGAGCGTGCATCCCTGTTCGGCCAGGTAACGTAAAAAGTCGGAGGATTGGTCGATCACGCGAACCACGCGGACTTTGCAGCCCGTGGTCCATCCTGTCACGGGAACTCCGTCCTGTGGATGACATCGCATGAGGCCATCGGCAGCGGGAATTGGGTCGCCGTGAGGATCGACCGTCGGGTGTCCGAGGAAGTCGTCAATCCGGTCTGCAAGCACGTCACTCACGGCATGCTCGAGGTTTTCCGCCTCTTCGTGCACCTCATCCCAAGTGAGGCTGAGTGTTCGAACGAGGAAGCTTTCCAGCAGGCGATGTCGGCGGACCATCCGCAGGGCCAGTTTTCGGCCGGTGGAGGAGAGGGTCACCCCTTCGTAGGGGCGGTACTTGACCAGGCCTCCCTCGGAGAGAGTTTTCAGCATGGCGGTCACTGTCCCGGGAGAGACTCGCAGGGCGGTCGCGAGTTGACCGGTGGTGACCAAGTCTCCCCCCATGACCTGGGACTGCTGGAGGATCGTTTTGAGATAATTCTCCACGGTCAGGCTGGGCATGCTGTTTTTGATCGATCAAAAAAAGTGTTTGGGGTGAATTGACACGCGGGGTTGGGCGGGCGAAAATCCGGTGATGAAGTGTTGCACATCAGAACCATGGAAATCAATTCCACATCCGTCGCGGTCGGGAAAGCTCCGACGGCGGCGGTGTTGGGGGATGGTCTGGCTGTTGGGACCGGTCTTGTTGTTGGGACTGGGGCTAGGCTGTCGGCCAGAGCAGGCGACTGAAAAGTCACCCTCGGACCGGGGGGATATCTCTGTCCTGGTGACCACGGGAATGATCGCCGACATCGCTCAGGCCGTGGTGGGTGATGTGGGGCAGGTCACGGTCTTGATGGGGCCGGGGGTTGATCCCCACCTCTATCAGCCCACCACGCGCGACCAGCGACGACTGCGGCAAGCCGATGTGGTGTTTTACAACGGCCTGCACCTCGAAGGGAAAATGGTGGATGTGTTCGAGGCATTGGCCCGTGAAAAGACGGTCGTGGCGGTCACTTCTGGAATTCCCCCGGAGAGACTTTTGGGAGGAGGTGAGTCTGGTGGTCAGCCCGATCCGCATGTGTGGTTTGATGTGGCGCTGTGGAAAATGGCAACGGGGGTTGTCATCGACACCCTGACTGCCGTGCGACCCGATCAGGCCCAGGGGTTCCGCTCCCGGGGAGACCGTTACCTCGAGGAGTTGGAGGGGCTCGACCAGTACTGCCGCACCCGAATCGCCGAGGTTCCCGCCGAGCGACGGATTCTCGTGACCAGCCATGATGCATTCCGATACTTTGGCAGAGCCTACGGGCTGGAGGTCGTGGGAATTCAGGGGATCTCCACCGAAAGTGAAGCCGGACTGAGGCGGCTGACCGAGTGTGTCGATCTGATTCGGCAAAGGCGGGTGCCGGCGATTTTTCCGGAGTCCAGTGTGTCGCCTGCGGCAGTCCAGCGCGTCGCCCAGGACTCGGCGGTTCGCCTGGGGCCCGAGTTGTATTCGGACGCCCTGGGAGCTCCGGACGGGCCGGCGGGGACTTATCGTGGCATGATCCGACACAACGTGGATGGAATCGTGGAGGCGCTTCGCGAGCAACCGCAATGAGCGACAGTCCGGCTGTGGAGATCCATGACATGACGGTCAGCTATGATAAGCGGCCGGTGCTCTGGAATGTCGATGTGTCGCTGCCCGCCGGCGAACTGGTGGGTGTGATCGGTCCGAATGGTGCCGGCAAGAGCACGTTGATCAAGGCGGCCCTGGGATTGCTGCCGGTCGATCGGGGTTGGGTGCGATTTTTTGGTGAGCCGCTGGCCAGGCAACGTTTGGCCGTGGGCTATGTTCCGCAGCGGGAAAGCGTCGATTGGGACTTTCCCGTCACCGTGCGAGATGTGGTGTTGATGGGCACCTATGGCCGCCTGGGATGGTTTCGGTCCGTGGGGGCGGCGGAGCGACAGCTGGCCGATCAATGCCTGGCGGATGTCGGCCTGGCCGAGTTGCGCAATCGACAGATCTCGAATCTTTCGGGAGGTGAGCGGCAGCGGGTGTTCCTCGCGCGGGCGCTGGCGCAGCAGAGCCGGGTGTATTTCATGGACGAGCCGTTTGTGGGAGTCGATGCGGCAACTGAATCGGCCATCATGACGCTGCTAAGGAAGCTGAAGGAGCGCGGCTGTACGGTGGTGGTCGTGCATCATGATCTGCAAACAGCGCCGGTCTATTTCGACCGGATCCTGTTGTTGAACATGCGACTCGTCGCGAGTGGTCCGACAGCCACGGTCTTCACCCCCGAATTTCTGCAGCAGACGTATGGAGGCCGGTTGACCATTCTCTCTGAGGCCGCCGACCGAGTCGCGGTCATTCGGCGATGATCACCTTGACGAAGAACGGTCCCGCCGTGGCCACTTTGGGGGCCGAAATGCTCCGGTTTTGGAGTTTTCAGGACGGTAGTGTGCGGACCGCGGTCGCCGGGATGGTGTTGCTGGGGATCTGCTGTGGGTTGCTTGGCAGTTTGATCGTGTTGCGTCGGATGTCGTTGTTGGGGGACAGCCTGGGACATGCCGTTCTGCCCGGTCTCTGCCTGGGCTTCATGGTGACCTGGACCAAGCATCCGGTTTGGCTGTTTGCGGGGGCCCTGATGTCGGCTCTACTGGCCGGGGGGCTCATCGCGGTGATTCAGCGCGGGACCCGTCTGAAGCCGGATGTCGGGATGGGCTTGGTTCTCTCGGGATTCTTCGGCGTGGGGCTGATGATCTTGTCCAGGATCCAGTCCACTCAGCGGGGGGGGCAGGCAGGCCTGAATCAGTTCTTCTTCGGTCAGGCAGCCGCCCTGCGGGATGTCGACCTGCTGCTGATTGGAATGGTGACGGTTCTGATTGCCCTGTGCGTCCTGACGTTGTTCAAGGAATGGGCGGTCTTCTGTTTCGATGAAGGCTTTGCGCAAGCGCTCGGGTTGCCGGTGCGGCGGCTCCATTACCTGCTGGTGCTGCTGGCCGCCATGTCGATTGTCATTGCCATTCAGGCCGTCGGCGTGGTGCTTTTGTCCGCACTGCTGATCACACCTGCGGCGACGGCCCTGTTGTTGACAGACCGCCTGTCACGCATGTTGGGTATCGCGGTCGTCGTGGCGGTGGTGGGAGGGCTGGGAGGGTTGAATCTGAGTTCCCTGAGCAACGATGTGCTGGCACAGGGATGGGCTGGGCTGGGGACGTTGGGACAGCCATTCGGGCTGAGCTGGCCTCCGCTTCAACTGACATCCGGACTCCCCACGGGGCCGATGGTGGTGCTGGTCTTGTCAGCGATGTTTTTGACCGCCTGGGTTTTCTCGCCACGGTACGGAATGCTCGGCTTCTGGCGGAGGCGGTTGCGGCGCGCGTGGGCGAAGGATCAGCCTGCAGGAGAGGCCTGAATGGTTGGGTACTGGTCACTGATGCAGGGACTCGCACTGCTGCCCGTCCATCTGGCCGGTGCCCCAGCGGCCGCCCTGGAAGGGGGCTGGCTCGCTCTCTGGTCCCCGGAAGCCCGGTACGACACTCTGTGCACGCTGGTGCTGAGCCTCTGTGTCTCACTCTCCTGTTCGTGGCTGGGGTGCTTCATGATATTGCAGGGGCAGTCTCTGCTGGGGGATGCACTGAGCCATACGGTGTTGTTGGGGTTGGTTCTCGCGGTGCTTTGCACCGGCAGTCTGGGGAGCGGGACACTGTTGCTGGCGGCGGTGATCACCGCTGTGGTCACCGCCTTGATGATTCGGTTGGTTTCGCGAACGTCACGTGTGAAAGAAGACGCCGCCACGGGAATTGTCTTTACGACGCTGTTCGCCCTCGGAGTGGTGTTGTTGTCGAGCTTCGCACCGCGTCTGCATATCGACCCACAAATGTCGCTGTCTGGCAGTCTCGAGTTTGTCACGCTGGGGGAAAGACTGTCGCTCGGGCGGGTCGAGATCCCACTGGCCATCTGCCAGATGGGCGGGGTCTGTCTCGTTTTGTTGGGATTGTTGCTGACCTGTTATCGCCCTCTGTTAGTTGCGGGATTCGATCCGCAATTGGCCCGTTCGATGGGGCTCTCGGTCCCGTTGGTCCAACGGGGATTGCTGATCGCGCTGGCGATCACCGTGGTGGGGGCGTTCAGCTCGGTGGGGCCAATCCTGGTGGTGGGATTGCTCATCGCTCCACCGGCGACTGGATTCCTGCTGTCCCGACGGCTTCCTGGGATGCTGGTCTGGTCCTCCGTTGCGGGGAGCGTGGCCGCGGTGGTTGGCCTGCATCTGGCCGAGTGGTTGGATGTGACCACGGCTCCGACCATGGTGGTGGTCGCCTGCGCCTTGTTTGGTTTGGCTTTTCTCTGGGCGCCCGAAACCGGCATCTGCTGGAAGTTCTGGAGACGGGGGCGCCTGCGACTGCGCACGAGGCACGAAAATCTGGTCAGAGTGTTGCTGAAAATTCAGTCTCGATCGACCGAATGCATTCCCGGACCAACCGAGTTGTCCGAAGAACTTGGCTGCACGCGGCTATCGGTCATGCTCGGGTTGCTGCAGCTCCGCTGGAAAGGATGGATTTCCCGCGTCGGTGGCTCGGGAGTGATGCTGACGCCCCGCGGGATGGAAGAGGCGCGCCGATTGGATCGGGCCCATAGGCTGTGGGAGGCCTACCTCGTGCAACAGGTAGGGCTTCCGCTCGATCATGTCCATCCTTCGGCGGAGGAACTCGAGCATCTCCTCGACGAAGCCTTGCTGGCGCGGTTGGACGATCTTCTGGGGCATCCCGAGACCGATCCACATGGTGCCCAGATACCGCGGAGCCCCACCGATCCTGGACAGCCAAGGCGGTTTCCCCTGTCTCAGATGCGAACGGGAGACCGGGGATGTCTGGTGGGGCTGGAGATGACCCCCGATCCGGCGCAGTCCGGAGAAAATCCGATCCGGGCCTCACGAATTGCGGAGCTGCGATTGGAACTGGGGGGAGGCTTGCAGGTCATCGACCGGGACCCAGGGAAGGAAACCTGGACCGTGCGCTTCGCGAACGGCCGCCAGATTGTGGTGCCTCATCCCTTGGCCGATTTGTTGGTCGTCGAACTGGAACGCTGAAGTCCAGTTTGCCGGGTTGGGAGTCCCTCCCAAAAACAACAGGCCCGATGGAAGTTGAACTTCCACCGGGCCTGAGTCAGCTCGAGGGATCACAGCGAGTGAGCCCTGGGTTCGGAGCCAAGTCCAAGTCCCAAAGATCGGGCTCGGCACGGGATGATGGTGACCTCAGGCGGCGCACAGATCGACGCGCCACCGGAGTTGAACCTTCAGGAAACGTGCCCCGCGGGCATCGTAGCAGTAAATGAGGTTCCGGTCCGCAACCCAGATCGCCTCAAGTCGAATACTACGGGGTCCGCGGAGACAGAAGTGCAGCCCGCAACGACTGCCATTCCGACTGACCACCGTCTCCGTCAATCCAAACAGTTCCTGCAAAATGTTTTCTCGATCACAGAGTGTTTTGTGCACCCAGGCACGCAACTGCTCCAGATCTCGAACATCCTCAAATCCATCTTCCATCGGCATGTGCATCGTGTCGGGATGTCAGGCTCCAGGGGATGGTGTCGCGCCTCGTGATGGCAGGTTCGCAACAGCCAACGATTGGGTAGATCGGCAGGTGCGCCTGGCAGGTTGCAATGCTGGCGACGGTGTCGCCAAGCCCGGCATGGAAGCGATCTCTTCCGAATTCGGCAAATTCCTCCGAATCGATTCACAAAGCCAAAGTGGCGTGTTCGGACGTTTAGTTTTCCTGGACTTCGGAGAGTGGGAACTGACTGGGATCGTGGTGGATCGGCATGAGCCACTGGGTTACCAACAGGTCCACTTGCCCGAATCTCGCAAGACCGCGGGGGCGTGCCAGCGAACCAATAACGACTAACCCGAACGCCTGTCCCGCCTTCCCATCGAACCTGGCTTCGATTGCACCCGCAGAGACAAAAAGTGCCCCGGTGACAGTTCGCACCTCTGGCCCAAATTTCTGCCGGGGAACGAATGCCGGGGCGTGGCAGAGTCTTCACACGGAGCGGCCGACAGCCACAGCTATATGCATTGTCGCCCAGACCGGTCCTGAAGAGGCGGAATACTCGCCTGAAATCCTCAGAGTCCGTGGCGGGGCGAAGCACGGAGCAACAGTGCATCCCAAGGCGCTAAACCTCTCCCCAAGCGCCAACAGGTCTTCTCAGCTCCCGGAATCGATGATCTGGGGAACCAAGAAGAACCTCCCATCTGTTTTGGGAGCGTTGCTCAGCGCCAATTCCCGAGGTAGCGAGGGGACCACGGTGTCGGCACGGAAAACGTTGCTTAACTCCAAGGCATGGGCCATGGGGTCGACGTCATCTGTCGTGACTTCTTTCAGCTGCTCGACGTATTCCAAAATGGTGCTGAGCTTTTGCTGATAATCATCGATCTCGGGTTCGGCCAGCTTCAATCGAGCCAGCCGAGCCACCCGCAACACCGCAGCGCGATCGAGATTTGTAGACACAGCCGAGGGTCCCGTTTACTTCGTGGGCAGCGTAAAGGGCTTGCGAACCACTGCCTTCACGACGCGACCACTCTTGAGACACTGGGTGCAGACCCGCTTGGTCACCACTGCACCCCCGTCTTGAACGCGGACCCGCTGCAGGTTCGGGCGGAAAGCACGACGGGAAATACCAGTGGTCTTCCGGCCGTTGCCTCCCAAATATTTCGCCTTGCCGCGTTGGGCCAATTGATTGCCCCGAACCGGCTGTTTCTCACACAAGTCGCACTGCATGCCCATCGAACGAGTTCCTGTTCGAAGCCTCACATCCTGAGCCCCAAGCGGGCAGCCTCAGATCATAACAGCTAAGAAGCAGTTTGCAACCACTGGCATCGGGTTCAGCCAGAGAGTCCGCTCATGATCTACCGGAGAGTGATTATCAATACACGTTGTCTCTGCGTGTGTTCATCTGTTGGGGGCGGGTTTGTCGATTGGTGGCGCGGGTTCTGGTCGTTCAATCCTGCCCCACAGGTGTCCGCCCACCTTGCCATGCACCCAAGTTCCTGCGTACCAGTCTTCGTGGATCAGCACCCGGGCTGAAAAGGTGCCGAGTCCAGGAATGGTGACCTCATCCAGGGTGATCACCGGAGTCTTCCCGGCCCACAGTACCTGAAACGGCACCGCGATCGGAAATTCCTTCCCCTGAATCTGCCACTTCGCACCGAACAGCCAAGTCGTCTCGTTCAACTTGGAGACTTTTGAGATGGCATATTTCTCCATCTCAGCCGACTTTTCGGTCGCCCCTTGGGTGACACTGTAGTTGCCCGAAAAAATCGAATCGGCCAGCTTCTCTGAAAACCAGCGATCGAGTTCCTCCTGCTTGGGAATCGAGGTTTTCCGGGTTGCCTTGGGGGGATTGGAATCTTCGGCCTGCTTCCCCGCCAAGACGGGATTCGCTGGTACAGCGCTGGCGGCTCCCATGGCGATCAAGGTCAGGAAATCGCGGCGTTCAATCGTCATGAGAGTGTGTGACTCGGATGGGAAAGGGGGTAACAGCTCGGCATCCGCTCAGTTCCGAGGTTCGCGAATGGCCGCGTGGTCAGAAAGCGGCTGTGAGGACGACTGTTGGATTCTCCAGCGTCGGGGGCTTGTTGGCAACCAAACCATGACGAGGAATGCGGCGGATTCAGAATGTGTCTGTGTGTGCATGTGTTTATGTTTTTTTAGTCCACTCTTCACTCCGTCCGGGGCCCACGTTGCTGAAGGCCATCGACTCCCGGGATGTCCCAAATGATCTTGACCATCTTCGCCCCTCCGGGTTAGAAGCCGGAGGCGGAGTGCCTGGAGTTGGTGTTGGCGTTCAACGATTTGATCGCTATGGCACATCCCGCGGTTCCGCTGGCTTCGTTCGCTTCCCGGAGAGCGTCGGTTGACCGTTCTGTCCGCTGGTTCGCTGGGTGTGTTGCGCTGCATTTCAGTGCTTGGCGTGGTGCTGGTTTGTTGGGCAGGCGCGGGTTGTGAGTCGACCAGCTTGAATACCAGTCTTTTGGAGTCACTGGCAGGTCGGCCTGTCGTGTCGGAGAAGGAACAGGCACAGAGGCGCGCGGCCTACATCGAGAATCACAATCGTGAAGATCTCTATTGGCTGCTGCAGAACTGCGTGACGACCGGCATGGGTGTTCACGAGGTGGCTGGCGTGATTGGTGAAACTCCAGAGCTGGAGCCCCACAGTCAATGGCTGAAGCAGGCCGATTTTCGGGTGGATGACAAAGTCTACAAATTCGGCCCCGATAGTCAGGGGCAGAGTGTCTATCTGTTGTTTCGCGAAGGGCGTTTGATCAACCACAACCCGGATGAATATCGACCTGACGAGTTTGCGACGCAACTCCGCCGCGGAAGATGACCCCGGCGGTTGTCTCGTCCTGTCGAAAATCGGGCTGAGCGCCCCGGATTTGTCAGCGTGCCGGAGGTTGACGAACCGACTCGTACTTGGAGAATCCAGGAGTTTCCGAGACGACAGGAACCTCCGGCTCCCCGGACTTCGCAGTGACAAACAGGGCTTCGGCCTGGGGGGCGTGCTTGCGAATCCAGGGGAGCCCCCGTTCGGGACCCAGCACACAGACCGCTGTCGCATGGCTGTCCGCCATCAGACAAGTTGGGGCAATGACTGTGACGCTGGAGCGGGTGGTCAGACCCAGGCCCGTCGAAGGATCAACGATGTGCGAGTAGCGCACCCCTTCAATCTCGACGAATTGAAATGCGTCTCCCGACGTGGTCACGGCGGCATGTTGCAGCACGAGGTTGCGACTTGGGGGTCCGTCGGCATCCAGCGGGGCCACACTGATTCGCCAGCCGGGTTCGCCCGGTGGGGGGCCACTGACGCCGATGTCGCCGCTGCCATCAATCAGGGCCCGCTCGATTCCGTGTTCCTGCAGGATCAGCAGTGCCTCATCGATGGCGAATCCCACCGCGATCCCTCCCAAATCCAGCTGCATTCGGGGAAGTTTCAGAGTGGCTGTCTGATGCTCCTTGCCGAGGGAAAACGCTTGCCAGCCGACCGCCTGGCGAGCCTGAGCCAGGAGGGCGGCGTCGGGCAGTCGACGGCTTTTCCGGCTGCGTCGCCACAATCGGGTCAGCGGTCCCACGGTCGGGTCAAAGGCTCCGTCACTGGATCGGGCCAGTTCCTGCGACGCGGTCAAAATCCGGAACAAATCCGGACTGATGGCGACCGGGCGGCCTGACCCCGCCGTCGCACACAGGCGGTTCAGCTCGCTGTCGGCGTCGTAGTCACTGCAGACGGAATTGAGCTGCAGGATTCGCTGAAAAGCCGCGGTGACCCCTCGATTTGCGGACTGTTCATCCGGTGCGTATACTACGACGCGGAACGGCATGCCCATGAGCATTTCCGAAAACGCGTACCTGTTCAGTGGTGCGACGTCAGCTGAGAGACCAGCCAGAGCGGTTGTCAAGGCGATGGGAAACAGAGCGTGGGACATCGACGGATCCTGGTGACACATGACCGCGCAGAGAGTCTCTGGCCGTTTCAATGGCCAGCAGGCCTCGCCGCGGTGATCGCAGCCGCGACTCAAGCGGGTGTCGAGTTTTCAACAGTTGCTTGCGGTGGAGAGGCTGGTTGCAGTCATGGTGAGTCTAGGCGGGTTCAGGAGAGTGGGGCAAGCGCTGCTTGCCGCGATGGTTTTGGTTGGACTCTGCTGGGGGACCCGTTCGCCAGGGCCCGAAGCTGCGGCTCAGGACGTGTCGGTCGCCCCCCCGGTTGTTCCCAATCCCGAGGCCGAGGCGAAGACCCCGGCCGAGATGAAGCCCTATACCGAAAAGATCACCGGGACCGAAGTGACGTTCGATCTGGTTCCGATTCCGGGCGGCGACTTCGTGATGGGGAGTGCCGAGTCCGAAACGGGTCGCAATCCCGACGAGGGACCGCAGCACACGATGAAAATCGCCCCTTTTTGGATGGGGAAATGCGAGGTCACTTGGGATGAGTACGACGTCTGGAGCTTCAGTCTCGATGTGAAGCGGCGTGAGACGTTGAAGCTCGACGCCAATGACCGCGACCGACTTTCGGATGCGGTGACGCGTCCCACCAAGCCGTACACCGACATGACGTTTCGCATGGGACACGATGGATTTCCCGCGATCTGCATGACGGGGCTGGCGGCCCGGGTCTATTGTGAGTGGTTGACCGCGAAAACCGGCCGTTACTACCGGTTGCCGACCGAGGCGGAATGGGAATACGCCTGCCGTGCCGGCACGACAACCGCCTATTCGTTTGGAGATGACCCGGCGGGACTCGATGAGCATGCGTGGTTCATCGACAATTGCGAGAAGTACCAGAAGGTGGGGAAAAAGAAACCCAATCCGTGGGGTTTGCACGACATGCATGGGAATGTGGCCGAATGGTGTGTCGACCAGTACGACGAAGAAGGCTATTCGAAACATAGCCTGGAGACGCCTTTTTTCCTTGCCACGAAAGAGTATCCGCAGGTTGTTCGGGGAGGTGGTTGGGATGGGACCGCGGAAATGCTGCGGAGTGCCGCCCGGGACTTTTCGAAGCCCGAGTGGAAGATTCAGGATCCCCAGCTCCCCAAGAGTCGGTGGTACCATACGGATGCGCGGTGGGTCGGCTTTCGCGTGGTTCGCCCCCTGGGAGGCGAGGACATCAAGTTCCCAAAGGTTGAGAAGAGTGTGACTGAAAAGAAATAGCTAGAGTCGATTTCAGTCGTGGAAGGAAGTGACGAAGGCGACTTGCTCCCTCCGGAGTGCCGGAAAGGAACCGGTGGACGGGAGCGATGCCCGGGGGGCGAAATGCTCCCGAGGTGATTGCGGAGTTGAGGATTCGGATTGAGTGGTGTGAGGTTCAGGCGTTTTGTTTCTCCCGCTTCAGGACTTGAGGAGGTTCTTTCGATGACTCATTCGGCATCCCAGGATTCGGCGACACGCCGGGATTTTCTGAAAGATTCGACCGTGGCGGCCCTGGGGGCCGCCTGTTTGGGAGGCCTGGCCCCACTGCCGGGAGCCTACGCCGCGGGAGACGATCTGATTCGGGTCGGTCTCGTCGGATGCGGTGGACGCGGGACTGGGGCGGCCGCCCAGGCTCTCAGCACCAAGGGGAAGGTCAAGCTGGTGGCGATGGGGGATGCGTTCCCCGACCGCATCAAGTCCAGCTTGGTGGCCATCCATCAGGAACTGGGAGATCGAACCAAGGAGTTGGTGGATGTTCCCGCCGAACGGCAGTTTGTCGGTTTCGATGCCTTTCAAAAAGTGATTGATTCCGGGATTGATCTGGTGATCCTGGCCACCCCCCCCGGATTCCGTCCGCATCATTTCGAAGCGGCCGTCAAGGCGGGGAAGCATGTGTTCATGGAGAAGCCGGTGGCGGTCGACGCGCCGGGGGTCCGCCAGGTTCTGGCCGCCGCCGCGGAGGCCAAGAAGAAAAACCTGGGGGTGGGGGTGGGGCTGCAGCGCCACCACCAGGATTCCTACATCCAGACCATCAAGCGCCTGCAGGAGGGAGCGATCGGCGACATCCATACGATGCGCGCCTATTGGAATGATCGCGGAGTGTGGGTCGTCGAGCGGCAACCGGGCATGTCCGAGATGGAGTACCAGATG
>JBKCTR010000324.1:0-15562 GCA_046318755.1 Planctomycetaceae bacterium | reverse complement strand
CCGGCCGCTGGGGCCCGGGCACAGGGTTGGGCTGCGCCATCGGCTGCGGAGCCCGGCGCGCGGGGGGGTGCGGAACCGGGCGGGGCTGGGGCGGCGGTGGGGGCGCGGGCCGGGCTGGGGGTTGTGGAGCCGGCCGGGGCTGGGGTTGAGGTTGCGGAGCCGGCCGTGCGGGGGGCTGCGGAGAGGGGCGCGGTTGTGGCTGGGGGGCGGGTCGTGGTTGACCACCCCCGCCCCCTCCGCCGGGAGCCCCGTCGCGCTCCCGGCGACCGGGACGGTCGCGGGGGCCTTGGGCAACAGCCTCGGGGACCAAAGACAAGATCGTTCCCAGCAGGCAAACCGCCGCCAGAAGCTGTCTTCCGTTCATGTTTGTTCTCCGCTGGTCTCGGTTCATGTGTTTCACTTGCCCGCAACGAGGGACTTCGCCAAGACGGGGCTTTGGCCCCCCGGCATGGATCGCAAACCGTGTTTTCGTTTCTGACGCCGGGGTTGTGGGGAGTGAACAACCCCTGGGCCGGCACCCGTTACTGGAAGCAGGACCCACGTGCCCCGTCTCACTCATGGTGGTTCGACCCCCGGGCGTCACGCAACCCCCGATTGGGGCAACCGACATTCGGCACATCCAAACAATCGTCTGCCAACCACAAGACCTGTTTCCGGGAGAGCGTCATGATCTCCCATTTCCAGAGCACCACCATTTCCAGACCACCACGCTCAACCGGGGACTGGCGACCGATTGGTCCGGAATGGTCTTGGTGATGACGTCGACTCGGGCCCGGACAGGCGTCCTACAGTCTCATTCGCTTCCGACAGACACGCTTCTGGCCAACACGCTTTTCGACCACAGCCGTTCTTGTCCAACGCACAGTCCGCCCAAGGGGGAACTGCGGCGCTGTGGGCTGGAGAACGGGACAGCCCAAACTCCCGCCCGATTCTCCAGGAGAAAGTGTATCGGACGGTCCACGTCGCGACAAATCCCGAGAGCGGCAGACCGGTCGGGGGAACAAGACGCCGGAACGGTCGTCCGCCGGCAGCTCAGGTGGGGGCACTTGGTTCGGGGGGCAGCGCCGCCCCCGCGGTCGCCTGCCGCAACCGTTCGACCACCCGGGCACTGCGGGGACCGTGCGACTGCACCAGAAACCGTCGACTGTGGGTCCCCGTGGTCTCAATCTCGATTTCCAGGTGGTCGGCGGGCAGCAGGTTGGTCACCCGGTCAGCCCATTCCACGAAACAAACACCAGTGCCCGAGAAGTACTCGTCGATTCCCAGGTCGGCGAAGGCGTCGGGATGAGCCAGCCGGTAGGTGTCGAAGTGATACAGTGGCCAAAGCCCCTCGTACTCTTGCACCAGAACAAAGGTGGGGCTGGTGACCTCGCTGGGCTCGATGCCCACACCCCGGGCGACCGACTTGACCAGCCGGGTCTTGCCCGCCCCGAGATTCCCCACCAGGGCCACCACCAGGCCCGGTTCCAGCGCGCGGGCCAGCCCGTCGCCGAGACGGTCGGTCTCGGCTTCACTCTGGCTGTCGACAACCAGCGGCGGCGGGAGGGAAGCGGGGGTCACGGCGGGCCAGTTGGGATGGCGGATCAGACGTGGCGGCAGGTTCTAGCGGTAGAGAGCCCCGACCCCCGTGGGCAGCTCGTGCAGTTGCCGCACTTCTTCGGCCGACAGGGCCCGGTCGAACAGAGACAGTTCGTCGAATTCTCCCACGTAGGCGATGCCCAGCATGATGGCGGTTTTGTCGGGATCCCAACTGAGGGTCTGCTTCCCCTTGAGGGTACCGTGCAGTTGGCCGTCGACGTACATCCGCGCCTCGGCATCGGGCCGCCCGGTGTTGTAGTGCGACCAAGTCGCCACGAGATGTGTCCAGCGGGTCTTCTGGAACGGGGGATTCTCGTGAACAATCATGGGGCGATCCTTCACCGCGATTTTTTCCCAGGGGGTGTTGGCGGGGTTCCAGACCTTGAAGTCCGAGACCACTCCGAAGCGGAAGTGCCGGGGGCGCTCGTCTTTCGAAAAGTCGAAAAAGAACGAGGCGTCATCCCACTTCTTGTCGGTGATCTGGATGGGATCGGCATAGTCGGGAGGCAGCTCGTCGGGAACCGAGAGCTTCAGCCACAAAGAGAGGGTGCCCGACCAGTCATCGGGGCGCCAGTCGATGTTTTTGGCGGCCGGGTAATAGATCACCAGGGGGGAGGTTTTCTGGAACCGGAGCGAGTCTCCATGGCGGCCGCCGTTGGGAACCAGCACGACTTCGGGTCGGCGCTGGCCCGGTTGGCCGTCGGTGCGCATGAGCGTGGTGGCGGTGTGGATTCGCTTGTCGCCGCGGGCAAAACCGGCGTCAAACCCACCGTCAAAACCGGCATGCAGTGTGAGCGATTTGCGCAGGGGGACCGGTTCGGCCGCGAAGGCCAATCCCGCCGTGAGGCCAGCGGCCGCCAGACAACCAGAGATCAACAGGCCGCGCATGGCCACCTCGGAGACAAAAGGAAGGAAAGCAGAGAATTGACACGGCTGGTTATAGCCCGTGCCCCGCTTCGGGAGAATCGAGTCTCGCGGGGATCTGGGCCGGGGAGGGGAGGGAAGGGGAGAGCGGGGGCAGCGACTGGCGAGTTGTTGCAGTCGCGGCACTGTTTGCACCCGGTCCAGCAACAGCACAACCCCGACAGCGACGAAGCGCTGCCGGGGTTGTGTTTGGACAATGGCGCGAGCTGCGGGGCTGCACCCCGGAAACCGCTTATTCCTTGTCGCGGAACTTCTTGTGGCATTCGTTGCAGGCCTTGTTGGCCGCGTCGAACGACTTCTTGGCACCGGCGAGATCCTTGGCCTTGAAGGCGGCGGCGGCGGCGGTCATTTCCTTCTGGAAATCCTTCGACTGCTGCTGCCACAGGGGCTTGTCGGCGTCGTTCTTGACTTCGTGGGTGTCTTCGTGGGTCACCAGGGCCAGCACCGCCAGCACGCTGGCGTCACGCGCGGTCTGGGCCAGTTCTTCGTCCTTTTCCGGCAGCTTGCGGACCGCCCGGCGCAGCTTGCCGTTGCGGGCGTTGACTTCATTCATCACCGCCACCAGCTTGCCCAGCTTGTTACACTCGGCTTCGGGCTTGGCCCCGGCAGCGGTGCCAGCGGCGGCGGCATTCACGCTGTCCAAACCCTTCTTGGCGTCCTCAAAGCTCTTGGCATTGCCAATGGCAATGGCACCGTCCCGCACATCGGCGGCCGCGGCCTTCCAGGCCGGCTTTTCTTCCGATTCGACAATGGCCTGAGACAGGGCGGCCAGCACGCCGGCGTCCCGCCCCAGGGGGCCCGCCTTGGCTTCCTGATACTTGTCGGCGCTGGACAGGGCTTCTTCCAGGGCCTTGATCTTGGCGTCGGCTTCCAGCACCAGGTCGGCACCGGGGGCCACGTCCTTGATCTTGACCGGGGCCGCCGCGAAGGAGGCCACCGCAACCACCGAGAGGGAGAGACTCAACAGAGAGACGCGCAGCATCAGCAACCTCGCAGGAACGAACGGCAGGGTTGGCAAACCAGGTCCAAATTCCCGGTCGTCAACATTGAAAAACCGCCCGGTGTATCGGGCTGGGTGAAAACGCTTGTGGGTGGGAACCGCACTCGAAATCCCGGAGTCCCGGCAACCCGGAACTGGGGGCAGAGTCCGATCTTGGGGGGAGGGACCAGCGCGGGCAACGCCCGTGCCAATTTCATTGTGCGGGTCTGTCTGCGCCGTTGTCAACTCTCTGCAGAGCCTGTGGAAGGAGGGTGGAGGGGCTTCGACCAGCTTCGTCACCGGCAACCCAAGGCCTTCGTGTCGGATGCGGGTTGCCGGTGGCTGGGGACGTGCTAAAGTCCCCACAGACTTCGATTCCTCTGGGGTGCTGTCCGCAATCTCCCCTTGTCCCACTGCCTTTTTGTCCATGCCAGACACTCCGCCTCCCACCGGTCCGATTTGTGAGCGCATCGTGTTTCGAGGACGGGTGCAGGGGGTGGGATTCCGCCAACACACCCGGGGACTGGCCCGGTCGTTTCCGCTGGTGGGCTATGTACGAAATCTGGGAGACGGATCGGTCGAGGTGGTGGCGAAGGGACCGGCGTCGGCGATCCATGGCTTGGTGGTCAAGATCCAGTCCGACTTCCAGGACAATGTCACCGCGGTCGAACGACAGCCGGGTGAGCTGGTTGAGGAATTCACCACGTTCGACATCCGGTTCTGACGGATGGACGGGCTGTTTGGATTGTGGCGGCACCCAGTGCGCCGTTCTCCCCTTCGGCCCGGATCCCCCTGCTGCGAGCGAGCACGTTGAATCGGATTCTGTTTTGAACGCGGGTGCACGGGTTGGTGTGCCGGGTTGTCGCCCGTGGGGGCGCTGACTGGGGCGCGACGCGGCCTGTCCAGCGGTTGTCGGCCGAGGCGCAAGTGCCGTGTCGAAGGGCAGTTTTGGCCACCAACGAGCGTCGACCAGCAGATCCGGGCCAACGTCCGGCACTCCCCCGGCGTAAGCCAAGGAACGTGTTTGTGTCGATGGACTCTTTTCCTCTTCTTCCCGTGTGCCGCCGATGATGCCTGCCGTTCACCACCTGTCCCAACTGTTGGTTTGGACCCAGGACTCTCCGATTCTGACCGCCCAGGCCCGGGCCAAAGAGTTGTTCATCGACAACGCCTGGATTTTCGGGGGATTTTTCATCCTGGTGGCGGGCCTGGTGGCTATTTTGTACACCACCCGAACGGGAGTGATTGCCCGGGCGGCGGCGAAGGAGGCCATTCGCCAGCCGGTCTTCCCGCTGTTGTTGACGATTTCGCTGGTCATGCTGGTCTTCAACACCTTCATTCCCTTTTTCTCGCTGGGGGAAGATGTGAAGATGATGGAAGTCTGCGGTCTGGCGATGCTGTTGATTTGCGGTATGTTTCTGGCGATCTGGACCTCCAGTATGAGCATTGCGGACGAAATCGAAGGCAAGACGGCCATGACCATGCTGTCGAAACCGGTCAATCGCAGGCAGTTCATTCTGGGAAAGTTTCTGGGGATTCAAACGGCGGTTTTGTTGATGGCCTTGCCGATCGTGCTGGCCTTTGCCGGTTTGACCATTTACAAGGTGTTCTATGACGCCAGAGAGTCGACCCGCGACGATGTGTCGATTGAAAACGCGGTGATTGAAGTGCTGCGACTGCTGCCGGCGGTGGTGTTGGTGTTGCTGGAGATCATGGTGATGTCGGCCATTTCGGTGGCCTTGTCGACCCGCGTGCCGATGGTGGTGAACTTGGTCACCTGTCTGGCGATCTTCGTGGTGGGCCACCTGACGGAAACGCTGGTGGTCAGCAACATGGGGAAGTTGGAGTTGGTGGGTTTCATGGCGCGGTTGGTGGCGATGGTGCTGCCGGCGGTGGGCATGTTCAATGTTGAGGCGAAGTTGATGACGGATGGTTCCGTTCCGCCAGACTATGTTGGATGGGCCGCCGTGTACGCAGGGGCCTACATCATGGCCGCAATTCTGTTGGCATTTTGGATGTTCGAGGATCGCGACTTGGCGTAGTCGGGACTTCGACGGAACAGCGAGGGCAGGGTGAGCGCGCACGAACCGAGGGGTCTGGAGCGGGTCTTTCCTGGGCGTGAGTTGTTCCGGGGAGAGGGATTGAGGGGCTGGTGTTGGTCCGCCCTGGGCTCACTCTCTCTGTGCGGACTGTTGATTGTGCTGGGTTTTCTGGCCGATCTGCTGATCACGCGGGGAGAGACGATCGTGCCGGCCGCCGAATTGCCGGTTCTGCAGTCGTTTCCCGCGGTGCAGCTGCCCCGGGATGTTGCATCCCCGCAAGTCAGCCTGCCCGATACGGGGGTGCTCCCCACGTTGCTGCGGTGGAGCCGAGAGCCGTCCTCGGGCTTCGGTCGGTGGCTGTATGGCACTCTTCCCCCCTTGCGCCGGAATTCGACCGCGCTGACCTTCCTGGTGGCTCTGGGGACCGGGCTGGCGTTTTTGTGGAGCCTGTGCGCCTCACGGGCCCGCCAGCATTGGAATCGGGCCGGGCTCGAGGTGGCCGCCAGCCTGCGGCGGGAAGTGCACCGCCAGGCCCAACGGCTGGGCCCAGGCGACCTGGATGGCGCGGTTGGTGAGCGGGCCATGCACCTCTTCACCCGGGATGTCGACACTGTACGGGAAGGGGTGGTGACGTCACTGGGCCTGCGCGGGCGCGACGTGCTGCGGCTGGTGTTGGTGTTGGGGTGCCTGCTGTGGATTGAGCCAGTGCTGACCATCGTCTGCGTGGTCCCTCTGTTGGCTTGCTGGTGGCTGGCCCAGGGACAAATCCAGCGCAGCCGCCAACTCGAACGCATGACTCAGCTCGAAGGCGAGCGGGATCTGCGGATCCTGGCCGAGGGGCTGTCGAAAACCCGCCTGGTGCGGGGCTATGGGTTGGAAAATCTCGAGCAGTTGCACTTCCAGAAGTCGCTCGACCGGTACCAGCGCTCGCAGGAGGGGGTGTTGGAGCAAAGCGCCTGGTCCCGGCGGGGGGTGCGCATTCTGATCGCGCTCACGGCGGGATTTGTCGCACTGTACCTCGGGGCCCGCGTGTTGCTGCCTCCTCACGCGACCCCGCTTGCCTGGGCCTTGGTCGTTCTGGCCGGGTTCTGGATTGCCTGGCGACCCCTGCAGGAGTTGGCGGCTGGCCGCGTGAGTCTCGAGCCGGCCGGGCAGGCCGCCGATCGAATCCAGGCGTTCCTGGCCACCATCCCCGATGTGGGCCAGGCGGTGGGGGCACGGTTTGTACAGCCCCTGCGGCGCCTGCTGACATTTGAACAAGTGACGTACACGCCCACCCCCTCGGCCCCCCCGCTGCTGCAGGATTTGAGCCTCAAGATTCCTGCGGGGCGGAAGGTGGCGGTGGTCTCGACCGATCGCCGGGAAGCCGAGGCGGTCGCCAGCCTGTTGCCCCGGTTTATCGATCCCCAGCAGGGAAGGGTGCTGATCGACGACAGCGATCTGGCCTGGGGAACTCTGGATTCGGTCCGGGCCGAGTCGATCCTCGTGAGCGGCGACGATCCGTGCATTTCGGGCAGCATCCGCGAAAACCTGCTGGGAGATTCCCCGGGAGTCACCCTGGAGACCATCACGACCGCCGCCAAGAAAACCCATGCGCACGAGTTCATCCAGGGGCTTCCCCAGGGGTATGAAACGATCGTGGGAGAACAGGGGGTGATGCTCGATCCCGTGCAGAGTTTCCAGCTTGGTCTTACCCGGGCACTGGTCCGCAATCCAGCGCTACTGATCATCGATGAGCCCAACCTGCCCCTCGATGACACCCTGCGAACCCAGTTCGACGACGCGTATCGGGCGCTCAGCGAGGGACGCACCGTGCTGTTTCTGCCCCGGCGGATGTCGACCTTGCGGCGGTGCGATGAAATTGCCTTTTTACACAAAGGCCGGCTGGCCGCGATTGGGCCCCGCGACCGTCTCTCGCAGGTCTCGCCCCTCTACCGTCATTGGGAATACCTGCACTTCAACGAATTCCGCCACGAATTCGAGTTGGAGAGCGAATGACACCGGCGGAGGAACCGCGCTCACCCTCTCCTCCGACGGTGGCCGCTGCGCCTCCCACTCCCGCCCCGGTCGGGCCCGGCACGGCGGTTCTGGCGATGTTGACCTCGGCCCTGTGGGGGGGGACACCCACCGCCATCCGGTTCGCCACCGACTCGCTCCCCCCCGTGATGGTGGCGGCGATTCGGTTTGGCCTGGCGGCACTCTTCATGCTCTTCTGGATCCGCTGGGAAGGGGTGGGGCTGCGGATCCACCGACAGCAATGGCGGCCCATAGGGGGAGCCTCGCTGCTGTTGTTCGTGCAGATTGTCACGTTCAACTGGGGGGTGGCAGCCAGCAACTCGTCGCATGGGTCGCTGTTCATCAACACCTTTCTGTTCTGGGTCGGGCCGATTGAACATTTCATCACTCGCACCGACCGGCTGACTCCCCGCAAGACGCTGGGTTTGCTGATTGCGGGGGTGGCCAGCCTGGGTGTTTTGGCAGCCGATGGGCGCGGTCCGGCCACCGCTGCCGTACCCCGTGACGAGGTCACCCTGACGGGCGATCTGGTGCTGCTGCTGAGCGGTCTCTTGTTGGGTATCAAAATTGTCTACACCAAGCTGGCGGTGCGAACGGTCGAGCCTGGCAAGCTGATTTTCTGGCACGATGTGTTCGGCACAGGGTTGTTTCTGGCATACAGCGGGCTGTTTGAATCTCTGGGGGGCCGGGAGCTGACGGCTCCAGCGATTTGGGGCTTGCTCTACCAGGGGCTGCTGGTGGGGGGGTTCTGCTTCGCGGTCCAGGCGGTGCAGTTGAAGCACCACTCGGCTTCGCAGATCTCGGTGTTCAGCGCGTCGACCCCGCTCTTTGGGATTGTCTTCGGCTGGCTGCTGCGTGGTGACCCGGTGAGTTGGTGGCTGCTGGTGGCTGCCCTGGGGGTGGGCTGGGGAATTCTGCTGGTGACCCGGGCCGAGTCCCGGGCCACTCGCAACGGGTGACCGTGCAGGCACGAAGAAAGTGCCGTCTGTTGGCACCGCTCGCGTCAGACATGGACAAAACAGGACTGCCTCGCGACTCTGGGCCTGCCGACGGGTACCAAAGAAATAGCCCGCCCTGCCAAGGCTGTCGAACTGGCAGGGCGGGTAAAAACTGGATTGGGGAGATCCCTTGGGCAAGGATCTCCGGGAAGAGAGGTACTCTTCTATGGAAGGGAAGTCTTAAGCAAATCGGGGATCCGCCAAAGAACTTCTGATTTTTTCTTGTGTGTGGCCAACCAGGCCGGTGACGCTCTGAATTACCCTGGAAATCCAGCATTTCAGGGTTTGCCGACCGAACTTCGGCGGCCACCCAGAGACCGGCTTGGGGCTCGACAAGAGTGAGGCCTGACTGTTGTTCTTCCGCTACGAGTCGGAATTCAACCGGGGGGGGCCGAGGACTTGCTCATGGCGAAATTCGCGCGTGACTTCACACGGGGGGTCACGGGGAAGATAGAATCGAAAATCAGTCAGGTGGGAAAAAAACCACCCTGCCAGGGCTGTCGGTCTGGCAGGGTGGCGATAACGAAAAACACAGATCTCTTGGGCAGAGATCATGTCGCCAATGGCAATGAAGCCCCGGCAAAATCTATCGTATCAAAGGTTACAAACGAATCAAGGGAAAACGATTTTTTTGTGTAAGAAAAAATGTGAGTCCCGCTTGGTTCAGAAATCCTGCGGAAATTCAGCTATATCACAACATATAGAATTCAGGAGTTCACTGTCACCAAGAGGTGTCATGGTGTCCTGCGGACACATTCCCAAACATGAGAGACCGCCATCCTCTTGGCCGAGACCCTGGGGGGCTTGGTTGCCAACTGGGGTTTTGAACACCGGCGTCAGGCGGGGAAACCGAAGAGTGGGGATTGGTTTTTTGAGAGTTGTGCCGAACCGTTTGCGATGTGATGTCTCGCCGCGTGTGAACACTCTCTGAGCCGGGACTCACCGGGCCAAGACGCACCGGGCCAAGACACGCCGGGCCGGGACGAGATGCCATTCCGTCCCGCTTCGAGTACGATTTCGCTCCCTGAGCCGATCCATTGCGGAACGGCCGACCCGCCTCCCGCAACCCGCCCCCCGCTCGCACCTTGGCATGAATATCGCCGCCCTGCGCCAGTTGCGCGGCCGACTGGCCGCCAACCAGACCACCCATGGACTGTGGGTCACCCTCGAGTCGGCCAGTGTCACCGAGATTGCCGTCGGGCTGGGGCTCGACTTCGTTGTCATCGACACCGAGCACGGGCATCTCGACTGGGGCGATGTGGTGCAGCATGTGCGGGCGGCCGTCCGCAGTCAGACCGTGGCCCTCGTCCGCATCACCGAGTTGAACACCGGGCTCATCAAGCGGGCCCTCGACATTGGGGCCGATGGAGTGGTCGTCCCCTGGGTCGAAACCCCCGAGCAATTGGCCCACGCGGTTGCCTGTGCACATTACCCTCCGCGGGGAATTCGTGGGATTGGGGGCGAACGGGCCACCTGTTGGGGAAGGGCGCTGCCAGAGCACGTGCTGGAAGCCGAGGAGAATGTCTTGGTTGTGCCCATCATTGAAACCGTGCGGGCGGGGCAAAACATCGAGGCTCTTTGCCAGGTCCCCGGAGTCGAACTGTTCCAGTTCGGACCGGCCGATTATTCCTCCACGGCCGGTTATGCCGGGCAGTGGGAGGGGCCGGGGGTGGCGGCCGAGTTGCTGCGGCTCAAAGATGTCATCCGCCAACACGGCAAGCAGGTGGGAGTTCTGGGGACCAGCCCCGAGAATCTGCGCGAGCGCGAGGCGCAGGGCTTTCGCTTTTTGGGGTTGGGGATGGACGCCAGTTTGCTCATTCGGGCGGTGAGCGATTCGCTGACCGCGGTGGGCCGACCCCGGCGGTTGCAGACCTCGTTCCTCCCCGGTGAGGGGTGATGCCATGAGTGCTTCTCCGCGGATCACGCGCGACTGGGTGGCCGCGCAACCCGAGTTGTTTGCCGCGCTGTGGCCCCTGTTGCAGACACGGCTCGCGGCCGCACCGGGGCCGGGCGGGAAGTCGAGTCCGGTGCCGGAGGGGCTGCGGTGGATCTTCCACGCGGGGAGTTTCCTGCAGGGGCTGGAAAACCTGGGGGTGGCGGGTTGGTTCCAGCAGACGGTGCGGGATGATCCTGCGGGGCAGTCGGTGGAGGCGGCGTACATCGCCCTCAACCGCCTGGGGCTGATGTCGCACGCGCGCATCCTGGCACAGGGGGCGGGGTTGGCGATGGGTTGGGCGGGTGCGGCGGCCGAGAAACTCTGGCGGGGCCTGATGGGTGACGCCGGCCTGCAGGCCCCATCCCGGGGCCGCAAAGGCCCCCCCACCGAGAAGGAACTCTCCGAACTGGCGGCCCTCGATCACCAGTTCCGCTCGCTGGAACAAGACTGGCGCAAGCACATCGAGCGGTTCGTGAAGACGAATCCCCGGCAGTTTGTCGAGGGCTGACGCGACCACCCCTCGCGCATCACGGCACCTCGACCGGAATGAGTGCGCACCGGGCCCGAATCTCTTCCAGTGTCAGGTCTCGCAACAGTTCACCGTTCCGGAAGACTGGCTCCAACAGGTCAGGCCGCGGATCAGACTGCGAAACGGTGACCATGGGACTGTCTGGGATGCTGGTGGCCCGCACCAATTTGAGCCGTCCCTTTTTCGAAACCTTGCCAGAGTCGGTCACCGGCTGCTTGTAGACGTCGCGCTCTTCGTTCCCCACCAGAATCGACGAGCACTTGAAGGCGAAGCGCTGGGTGTCGCGGTTCAGCTTCTGCAGCAGGCCACCCCCCGAGCCGAAGGCAATGTTGTCGGCGGACCAGCCAGCGCTCAGCACCGCGTCCAGAATCTTCCCCAGCATCGCGAAGTCGATGCCGTCCCCCTGGATCACCCGCACCTGCGGAGGCAACACCCGGTAGCCCTGGGCATTCGTCGTGCTGCCGAATTTGTCACCCAGGATCTCCAGCACCCGCACCACCGTGGTGGGGGGATCTCCCGAATCGGGACGGATCACCAGGGTGCCGTCGCGGGCCAGCACCTCGGCTTTCAGGACGCCCCCCCAGATCTCGGCACAACAGTGGAAAATGTCGTAGCTGTCGCTGACCACCGCCACGAGTCCCGTGGGGTATTGCCGCAGCATGTTCCGGCAGGCGTCGATCTCTCCCGCGCGGCCCCAGGAGGTGATGGTGCTGTGCTCGGCGGCGGGAATCGAGAAGCCCGCCATCGGGGCGTGGTAATAGCGCCGGCCGAACTGCAGAGCGGCCAGCGTGTCGGTCCCCAAAAAGCTGGTGAGATGAGCCAGCCCACCCAGCCCCGCCTGCTCGGGACAGGTCACCCCCCGAAAGCCGAAGTCGTGCAGCTTGAACCCGATCTGCGACACGTCTCCCGAGCGGGCCAAGGCGCGGGCAATCACCTGTTTCATCGCCCGGCTTTGGGTCGCCACCGTCGAGGGATACCACGTCTGCACCAGCAGCGTCTCGAGGTAGTTGGTCAGCCAGTAGACGCGGTCATCGGTGTTCTCGACCGTCATCAGGACGTTCGCGGAGTCGACGACGGTTCCTTCGGGCACCGCCCGGATCTCCACCGGCAACCGCCCCCCATGCACGTGCAGGATGTATTCCCACCCCGCGCGGTTGAAGACCGGTTGGCCGAAGTGCGCCCGGCACAACTCGTCTGCCTCGGCGATCCCTGCGCGGGTGACGACCGGCCCCGCCAGGTACTCCTTCAGCCAGTATTGCAGCCCAAAGAACACCGTTTGGGGATATACGCTTCCCGTCCGCGACTCGAAATACGAGTACACCCGCCGTGAGCCGGGAGGGTACTGCAGGTAATGGCTGACCTTGTAACTGTCGGTCAGCAGGCAGATGTTCGGACGGATCATGTTCGGCCAAGAACTGCGAAGACGGGAAATCAACCTCGAGAAACCAGCCCGTTGAGCGAGCCGACAGAATAGGCAATCTGGAGAAGAAAACAGAGAGACTTGGCAAACCGGTCAAGTCCCGCAGGCCGACGGCCAGACTTTCCGGAAGATCCGTTCGACTTTGCGCAGGCTGCCTGCCGATACGGAGACGTGAGGGGTTGGCGGTGACGGGCGACCGGTGCGACATGGGTCGGACCAGGGGCCGGTCTCCATTCGCCGACCGAATTCCAGGATGACTTCGATGGCCAACCGAGTGCGCCTGGTGCTGGCGCTGCACAACCACCAGCCGATCGGCAACTTCGACGGGGTCTGTGAGGCCGCCTATCAAGACAGTTACCGTCCCTTCCTCGAGGTGCTGGCCGAGTTCCCCGAGATTGTCCTCTCGCTGCATCTCTCGGGCAGCCTGCTCGACTGGCTGGTCGAACACCATCCCGAGTATATCGACCGTGTCGCCACCCTCGTCGACCGCGGACAAATCGAGATTTTGGGCGGCCCCTATTATGAACCGATTCTCGCGGCCATTCCCCGCCGCGACCGGTTGGGTCAGATTGTCGAATACTCGGCCCGACTCGAAGAACTCTTCTGCCGCCCCGTGCGGGGCATGTGGGTCCCGGAGCGGGTTTGGGAACAGTCGTTCGTCGGCGATGTGACCCAGGCGGGAATCGAAGCGACCATTCTCGATGACCACCACTTCCGCAATGCCGGCTTGGTCGATGAGGAACTCCACGGCTATTACCTGACCGAAGACGAGGGGCGACTGCTGCGGGTCTTTCCCGGCAGCGAACGGCTGCGCTACACCATTCCCTTTGCCGATCCCTCCGAGACCATCGATTACCTCCGCCAGATTGGCGAACGCTGTCCCGACGCCGTGGTCACCTTCGGCGACGACGGCGAGAAATTCGGCACCTGGCCCGGCACCCGCGAACCGGTCTATGCCGGGGGCTGGCTGCGGCGCTTCTTTGAAGCGGTCCGGCAGCATGGGGATTGGCTGGTTCCGTGTCGGCTCTCGGACGTGATCGATCAGGTGCCTCCCGTGGGGAAGATCTACATTCCCGATGGCAGCTACCGCGAGATGACCGAGTGGGCGCTTCCCCTCCCCCGGCAGGAGGAATACCACCGGCTGACCACCCGGCTCGAGGGGGAGGCCGAGAGTGCGGTGACCCGCCGGTTTCTGCACGGCGGGGTGTGGCGGAATTTCCGGGTGAAGTATCCCGAGAGCAACGAGATGACGTCGCGCATGCTGCAAGTCTCGGCCCAATTGGCCGACCTGCAGCAGCAGGAACCGAACCAGACCCAGCAGGCCGAGCTCGACCAGGCCCGGCGGGATTTGTACCGGGCCCAGTGCAACTGCTCGTATTGGCACGGGGCGTTTGGCGGCTTGTATCTGCCCCATTTGCGAAACGCGGTGTACCGGCACCTGATTTCGGCCGAAAACCGGCTCGAACGGGTGGCGGGGCGGGGACGGACCTGGTGCCAGGTCGACGCCCACGATTACAACCTGGATGGACGGAAGGAAGTGCGGCTGGCGGGAGACCGGCTGGTGGCGTACTTCTCTCCGGCGCGAGGCGGGCAACTCTACGAGTTGGACCTGCGTTCGATCTCGCACAATCTGTTGGCGACCCTCAACCGCCGTCCCGAGTTGTATCACGAAGCGATTGTGGAACTGGCATCCCACCCAGTCGAAGACCAAGGTCAGTCGCCTGACGAGACCCATGGCGCCCGCAGCATTCATCACCAGGCGGTCTGCAAGCAGCCCGATCTGCACCGTCGCCTGGTCTACGACCGCTGGCCGCGCAAGGGGAGTGTCGACCACTTCCTGCAACCGGGGCTGACGCTCGAGCGGTTCCGGCAGGGAGAGGGCTCGATTGGCGACTTCACCCTGGGGGCTTACGCAGCCACCATCCGGCAGCAGGCCGACCGGTGTGAGGTGCGGATGCAGCGGCAGGGGCGGGTGGGTCCCTACACCTGCACGGTGACCAAATCGGTCTGTCTGAAGGCGGGGGGCTCGCGGCTGGAGTTCGATTACTGGCTGGATGAGTTGCCCCAGGGGGTGCCTCTGCACTTTGGGGTGGAATTCAACCTCGCCGGCCTCGCGGCCGGGGCCGCGGATCGGTACTTCTACGACTCCCGCGGAACTCCCCGGGGAACGTTGGAAACCGCGCTCGAACTCCACGACATGCCCCGGGTGGGGGTCGTGGATGAGTGGCTGGGCCTCGATGTGGCGCTGGAGTTTTCGCATCCGGCCGCGGTGTGGGCCCTGCCAATCGAAACCATCAGCCAGAGCGAGGGGGGGTACGAGGCGGTGTTCCAGAGCACAGCCCTGGTCCCCCACTGGGAGTTCACCGCCCCCGAGAGCGGGTCGGTGCATCTGCGGATCAGCCTCGTGGTCGACACTTCGGCCGCCCAGGCTCGCAAGCTCCTGGAGATTCCAGTCCCGGCACTGGCCGTCACGAACCAGGGCTGACGTGGGATGGGGTGAGGGGCTGGGATGGCAAGACCAGCCCACCAGGCTCGACCGCGTGTCACGGCAGGCCTCTTGGAAACAGGGTCCCGTGCTTGGTCGGTGGTGACCTGTCGAACATTGGCCGAAGCGAATGCGGGTGGTGGTCGCAATCCCCGTGACGCCGCTGTGCTTCACCTCCCGCCAGCGGGGAGAGCCAGCGGGCCAGCCGATTCCATCAAACGAGCGAGCCAACCGGGGCAGTCGCGGCGAGTGGAAACCAGGCTGTCCGGCAACTGGAACTGGGGCGGCAAGTGGTTGCGGCCGTCGCCGGTGGGGTGGTTGCGGAGACGTTGAGCCGGGGGGCTGCGAACCGACCACGATGGTGGGATTTTGAATCTTGGTGGCACCCACGGCGAAGCGGCATTCGCTGTGGTGACCGTCCGTGGCCTGGCCGGGAGTGCGACCGCGATACCCCCAGGGCCGGCCGTTTGCCGTTTGTCGGACTGGGGCTACGGCTGAAGCGGAGTGCGTTGGTGTTGTGCCCCTGCTCCAAGCGGGCCTGACATCCGTCCCAAACCCGGTGTGTTCCGGCGGGTGCGTGAGGGGTCAAAAAAAACAGACAGTCGGTTTCCGGCGAAACCGACTGTCTGGTGGGCTCTCACACTTGGATTGGACG
>JBKCTR010000323.1:0-10230 GCA_046318755.1 Planctomycetaceae bacterium | reverse complement strand
GACCAACCTGGGGCGGTGCGATCATCTGGGCCAGGCGTACATCGACACTCCGGAGCAGATGTGGACGGTGAAGCGCTGCGGGGTCGATGTCGTCCTGCCCACCGGCATGGCGGTGCTGAATGCCGAGGATCCGCAGGTGGCTTCGATGGCCGAACTGTCGGCGGGGGGGGTGACGTTTTTCAGCCTGGACTGCGAACACGAAGTGCTGCTGGGGCACCTGAAGTCGGGTGGCCGCTGCGTGTTTGTGGAGGGGCCGCAGTTGGTGGTGGCTTCGGGCGGGGTCGAGACGATGCTGTTGCCATTGAGCCAGATCCCGCTGACGCGAGACGGACGGGTGCCGTTTCAGACGGCGAATGTTCTGGCCGCGGTGGGAGCGGCATGGCACCTGGGACTGACGTTCGAGCAGATTCGGGAGGGGCTGCAGACGTTTGGCCGCGATGACCCCGCTTTGCCCGGACGGTTTCAGCGGTTTGAAGCGGGTGGAGTGGCGGTGATTGTCGACGACTGTCACAACGTGGATGCGTTGGAGGCGGTCTGCCAGGCGCTGGCCAACGAGCCGTCCCCCCGCAGCACCGCGATCTATTCCGCCGGCCGTCGCCGTCGCGCCTCGGACCTGATCGATCAGGGGCGTTTGCTGGCCCGGAATTTTGACCGGGTCTTCATCTATCACGATTCCTCGTGCAACGATCGCTCGCCAGCCGAGACAGCGGAGTTGTTTCGGGCGGGGGCCCGCCAGGAAGGGTCGGCCCGCTGCCAGGAGTGGGTGGACATTCTCGACGTCCAGCAGGCGTTGCAGACGGCTTTGGCGAGCAGCCAGGCGGGAGAGGTCGTGCTGGTTCAGACCGAAGATGACGAGGTCGAGAGTGCCGTGCGTTGGGTGAGTGATCGGCTGGGAGTTTCCGACAACCCTCTGGGCCCGGGTGTGGTTCGGGGAGGGGCGTCGGGCAGCACTTTGCGGACCGGGTAGTGAGGCGATGGGCCTGCCCGTCGCGGAATGGACCGACGGGTCGCGTGTCAGAGCCAGTGTTCAGCAGACAGAATCCCAGCCGACAGAAAACGAGAGATTGTCAGGAACAGACCATGGAGATTCGCCAGATCCGTGCCCTGCGGGGCCCCAACATCTGGACGCGGTTGACCGTGTTGGAGGTCGTGATCGCCCTGCGGGAGATGGATTTCCCCCTGCGGGAGATTCCCGGATTTGAGGCCCGGCTGAAGCAGTGGTTTCCGAGGCTCTTCACCCCGTCTGCGGCGGGCGCCTCTGAGCCCCCGCTGGGGAGCCTGCGTCTGGCCCATGCCGTCGAGCGGGTGGCCCTCGAATTGCAGCAGCAGGCGGGGGTTCCGGTGAGTTTTGGCAAGACAGTTCCCCTGGCGGAACCAGGCCAATGGAAGGCGGTTTTCGAGTACCGGGAAGAGGAGACCGGGCGCCTGGCGGTGGATCTGGCCCGGCGGGTCTTGCACGCGGCCATTCATGATGCGGAATGCGATTTGGCGGGGCTCATCCGCCATCTGCGGTCGCAAGATGAACACATTCGTCTGGGGCCGAGCACCGGATCCATCGTCAAGGCGGCAGTCCGTCGGAACATCCCCTTTCGTCGCTTGAACGAGGGGAGCCTGGTCCAATTTGGGTGGGGAGTCAAGCAGCACCGCATTCTGGCGGCGGAAACCGATCGCACCAGTGCGATTGGCGAGTCGATTGCCCAGGACAAGGAGTTGACCAAGGCCCTGCTGCGGGCGGTGGGGGTTCCCGTGCCCGAGGGGCGTCCCGTCAAGGATGCCGAGGAGGCCTGGGAGGCGGCCTGCGAGATTGGGCCCCCCGTGGTCGTCAAGCCGCAGTATGGCAACCAGGGGCGTGGGGTCGCGGTGAACCTGACCACCCGGGAACAGGTGGTGGCGGCCTATGCCAACGCCCGGGAAGAGGGCTCTTCGATTCTGGTGGAGCGGTTCGCGCCGGGATTCGATCACCGGTTGCTGGTGATTGGCGACCAGGTGGTGGCCGCCGCCCGCCGGGTCCCCCCCCAGGTGGTGGGGGATGGGGCGCAATCGATCGAGAAACTGGTGGAAATGGTCAATCAGGACCCCCGGCGGGGGGAGGATCATGCCACCTCGCTGAGCAAGCTGCGTCTGGATGCGATTGGCCTGGCGGTTTTGGCCGAGCAGGGACTGACGCCAGCGTCCATTCCCGCTCCGGGCCAGGTGGTGGTGTTGCGGCGGAACGCCAATCTGAGCACCGGGGGTTCCGCCATCGACGTGACCGATCAACTGCACCCCGACATGGCGGCGCGGGCGGTCGACGCGGCCCGGGTGATTGGCCTCGACATCGCGGGGATCGACGTGGTCTGCCTGGATGTGAGCCGTCCCCTGGATGAGCAGCGGGGGGTGGTGGTGGAGGTGAATGCCGCGCCGGGTTTGCGGATGCACCTGGAACCGTCGGAGGGAACTCCCCGGGCGGTGGGTGAGGCGATCATCGAAACGATGTTTCCCACGCCGGAAAACGGTCGCATTCCCACCGTGTCGGTGACGGGAACGAATGGCAAGACCACCACGGTGCGGCTGATCGCCCAGATGTTCCGCCAGCAGGGACTGCGGGTGGGAATGACGTGCACCGACGGCATCTTTCTGGACGATCGCCGCATCGACACGGGGGACTGCAGCGGTCCCAAGAGCGCCCGTTCGGTCTTGTTGAACCCGCGGGTCGAGGCGGCTGTTTTGGAGACGGCGCGGGGGGGCATTCTGAGGGAAGGTCTGGGATTCGACCTCTGCGACGCCGCCGTGGTGACCAACATTGGCGAGGGGGATCACCTGGGCCTGGGGGGAATTGAGACATCGGAACAGTTGGCGGCGGTCAAGCGGGTGATTGTCGAAAATGTGGCTCCCACGGGCTACGCCGTGCTGAATGCCTCCGATCCGATGACGGTCGCGATGGCTCCGTATTGCCCCGGCGGGGTGATCTTCTTCGCCCGGGACAGCGAACACTCCCTGATTGTCGCCCATCGCGCGCGGGGGGGACGGGCGGTCTGTGTTCGTCAGGGGAGCATCGTGCTGGCCGAGGCGGGGTGGGAGCAGCAGGTGGCTCCGCTGGCCGAGGTCCCGCTCTCTCAGGGAGGGGTTCTGGGGTTTCAGATCGACAATGTGCTGGGAGCGGTGGGGGCGGCGTGGGCCTGCGGGATCCCGCTGCCGGCCATTCGTGAGACCCTGCGGCAATTTGTGGGGGATGCCCGCCAAGCGCCGGCCCGGTTCAATATGTTCCAGGTGGCGGGCGCGACGCTGATTGTCGACTACGGACACAATGTCGATGCCCTGTTGGCGCTGATCGATGCGATCAGCCAGCTTCCCCACGAACGCCGTCTGGTGGTCTACACGGCCGCCGGTGATCGCCGGGACGTGGACATTGTCAAACAGGCCGAGATTCTGGGGAATGCGTTTGACCATGTGATTATCTACGAGGACAAGTGCACCCGGGGCCGGGCCGATGGAGAGGTGGTGGCCCTGATGCGGCGCGGATTGGCGCACTCGACGCGGGTCACGGAGATTTTTGAGACCCGCGGCGAATTCCGGGCGATTGAGGCCGGGCTGCGAATGCTGAAGCCTCGGGACCTGATTTTGGTGCAGGCCGATCAGGTGGAAGAGGCTTTGGTTTATGTACAGAAGTACATAGTGGGTGATCGAGGTGAGACTCAAGTGGCCCAGGGTTGGCCCACCTGAATCGGACCGACCGAGGGGAACCGGTTGCCGGGAGCATGGATTGAGTCGCGGCGCCGCGGTCGCGTGACGGGTTGGCCGACGAGGCCCGTGCTGACTGGCGGGGGCCAAGGTTGCGGGACGTTTCCCCGGCCATGGCTGGGTGGAACCAGCAATTCCCGATTCCTCTGTGCCTGAGGGCCGCGCGGCGGTTGCCGCGAGGCCGGGCGATTGGAATTTCACTGCCGGTCGGGGCAGGCTTCGGCACGCCACTGGAAATGGCTGTTTTCAAGCGTATTTTGCCGGTCTGCCGGAAATGACCCGGCTGCGACCAGCACTGGCACCTGAATTGCAGTTCAAATCCCGCGGTTCGCCGTTCTGGGATCCGACCGCGCGCCATCGTGGCGCGTGATCTTCGTTGGGCCGCTCGCCTTTCTGTTCCAACGCTTGGGAAAGAGATTGTGGGGATGCGGAGAAAATTCTCATTTTTTTTCTTGCAGAACGGATTTGGATTTGTTGAAGTGGCGAAAGTCCGACTTGGACCTCTTGACGGGGAATCTTGTGGCCGTTCTGGCGACCTTCCTGCCAAGCTTGAACTTTCGACGTTGCCTAGTCGCTTCCCGTGGTTGGCGCAAGGACTGCCCCTGCCGCGTCGAGTTTAAGTCGTCTGTGGTTCTGTTTTCTTTTCCCCTTCTTCTTCAAGGGAGTCGGCGTATGGTTTCTTCACGGTCCAAGCGAATCCCCAGGGTCGGATTCACACTGATTGAGGTGCTGGTGGTCATCGCGATCATCGGCATTCTGGTGGCCCTGCTGTTGCCTGCCGTGCAACAGGCACGTGAGGCGGCGCGGCGGACGGCCTGCCGCAACAACATGAAGCAGCTCGGTTTGGCGCTGCACAACTATCACGACACCCATGGGGTGATGCCCCCCTCGGTGATCAATCCCGGCAGTTATATGGCCGGAGCCAACGGCAACACCTACGGGATGCAGCCCGGCTCGGTGCGGAATACCACCGGGTACCTGCTGTTGCTGCCGCAACTCGACCAGACTCCGCTCTACAACCAGATCAACTTCAACATGGCCACGGGCCAGACCGACTGGAACAACCTCGGGATCACCCCGGCGTTTGTCGACAATTCGGCCAACATTTCGAAGCCGTTGTCGGTTTACCGGTGCCCTTCCGATCCCCCCTACCACGAGCCGTACAACCAGACGGCCTCGTGGGGCCCGATGTACCTGATCACCAACGGTTGGCGGTCGAGCTACGGGTTCGTGCATGACTTCAACGAGTACTGGGGCCTGCCCATGTACACGTCGTATGCGCAGGACCTGAAGTGTGCCTTCGGCATCAACGGCGCGGCCCGGATGCAGGACTTCCGCGATGGGGTCAGCAACACGATGATGATGATCGAGACCCCTTTCCAGAAGGCCTACTGCGCCTGCTTTGGTCCGTTCATCCACGCGTACACCCACACCCACGTCATTCTGCCCCGCGACTGGGGAGTCAACATGAATTACGACGGGCAGGGTCATACCTACGCCTGGGGTCCGGGTAGCGTCCATACCGGCGGCTGCCATGTTTTGCTGGGGGATGGGTCGGTGAAGTTCATCAGCGACAACATCAACCGCAACACCCTGAACGGGATGGCCACGATTTACGGTCGCGAAGTTTTGGGTGAGTTCTAGGACCGCTGTTGGTTCCTGCGAATTTGTCTCTCCATGCCGCACATCAGTCCCCCTAAGGCTGGTGTGCGGACCGTGTTTCACAACCAGGATTGACCCATGCGAGGATTGCGTTTGAGAGTGGCGTTGTTGCTGTTGCCTGGGGTGTTGGCTGTCACCGGCTGTGGGGGGAGTTCCGACATCCCTCCCCTGGGTGAGGTGACTGGCAAGGTGCTCTTGGATGGTAAACCGGAGGCGGGAATCAAGGTCTTCTTCGAGTCTCAAGTCTCGGCCCGCAGTGCGATCGGAGAGACCGACAAGGAGGGGAAATTCACGGTTTTCTATACGAAAGACTTGAAAGGGGCCCCGATTGGCAAGTGCAAGGTGAAGTTCGATCAGCCGATGCAGCCCGAGAAGGGGATTCACTTCTCCAAACTCCCCCGGAAGTACTTCATGGAGCCACAGTTCGAGAAGGACGTGGTCAAGGGCCCCAACGAGTTCAGCTTTGAACTTTCGTCGGATGGAGCTCTCGACACTCCACTGGTCACCCCCTGATTTGCGTCTGGCGATTCGAAGCCGTTTCGTGAGTTCTCGCGAAACGGCTTTTTTGCTGCGCCGAACACGACCTCGAACGTCAGGCCAACCCCCCCAATTGCTGCGATTCTTGTTCCCCTCCGCCGGGAACCGTATGCTGGAAGCCCACACGGCTTTTCCTCCTCCAGGCGCACTCCATGTTTCTCGACCGCATCACCATTTACGTCAAAGGGGGGGATGGGGGTGACGGCTGCGTCAGTTTCCGCCGCGAGTACAAGATCGCCAAGGGGGGGCCCAGCGGGGGGGATGGCGGGCGTGGGGGCAGCATCATTGTCGAGGCCGCGGAGAATGTCGACAGCCTGGCGGCCTTGGCGGGGCACAAGCACTGGCGGGCCGAGAGTGGTCGCCCCGGGGAAGGGAGCTACCGACAGGGGCGGTCGGCTGAAGACGTCGTCATTCTGGTTCCCCCAGGCACCATCATCCGCGATACCGCCCAGGGGCATGTGCTGCGCGACCTCTCCCAGGTGGGAGACCGGGTGGTGGTGGCCCGCGGTGGTCGCGGGGGACGGGGAAATGACCATTTCAAGACCCCCACGAACCGCGCCCCGCGCGAATTCGAGCCGGGAGAAAAGGGAGAGGAACGGCGGATCTCCCTCGAATTGAAGGTGATCGCCGACGTCGGTGTCATCGGCAAGCCCAACGCCGGCAAGTCGACACTGCTGAGCCGCCTCTCGCGCGCCCAGCCCGAAATCGCCGACTATCCCTTCACCACCAAGTACCCCAATCTGGGGATGGTGCAGGTCGGTGAGGATCATTCGTTTGCCATGGCGGACATTCCCGGATTGATCGAAGGCGCGCACTCGGGCGCTGGGTTGGGGCACGAATTCCTGCGTCATGTCGAGCGGTGCCGGCTGCTGGTTCACCTGGTGGAACCGGAACCCCTCGACCAGACCAGCCCACTTCGGAACTACCAGCAGATTCGCGAAGAACTCCATCTGTATGATCCGCAGTTGGCCGCACGCCCGGAAATTGTCTGCGTCTCGAAGGCGGAACTGCCGGCGTCGGCCGAGGCGGCCGAGGAATTGTCACGCGAACTCAATCGGCCGGTGCTGTTGATCTCGGGGGTGACGGGCCGGGGCTTGCCCCAACTGGTGGCCGAGATCTGGCGTCAACTGCAGACGCTGGAAAAGCCCGAGCCACTCGATCGCGGCAGACCCGCTGCGGAAACCCCACTTGTCTCCCACGCCGTCGCCCAGGAAGAGATGGTGGAATCGGAGCCGTTGAGCGGACAGAGCCGCGATCCCGCTTCCCGGGACCACGCGGGTTGAAGAGGGACGTCGGTCGGTGCCAAGCCACTTGAGGACCAGGGAGCACATGATGGAGGAGCATCTGATGGGTGGACGGATTCTGCTGGGGGCGGCCCTGCTGCTCGGGGTGCTGGGGAACCTGCGCGAAACATGGGCCGGCGGCTCCAACAGCCTGCTCGATGTCTCGACCGATGGCACTCTCATCGCCTGTTCCAATCGAGACAACGGCACTGTGACCATCATTGACCGCGGCGGCCGGAAGGTGCTGCACGAGATTCCCGTTGGGGCGAAACCGGAGGGGGTCAGCTTCGTCGGTCAGACGCACCAGGTGGCTGTCGCGGTTTATGCCGACGACCAGATCGTCTGGCTCGACGCCGACCAGGGAACCCGGTTGGCGGAGACCGCTCTGTTTGATGAACCGTATGGCGTCGTCTCGAACGCCGCGGGGACCCGGCTGTATGTCACCCAGGAGTATCCGGGCAACGTCGCGGAGATCGATACCCAAAGCCGGCAGGTCGTGCGGGAGATGCCCGCCGGTTCCCTGCCGCGCGGGGTCGCGCTGGATGAAGCCCACCAGCGGCTCTATGTCACCGAGTACCTGACCGCCGCGATCGTGGCGGTGGACCTGGAATCCGGAAAGGTGGTCGATCGCTGGCAGGGGCCCAGCAGCGAGAATCTCGCCCGCCAACTGGTGCTGCATCCCACCCGCCCCAAGGCCTACGTCCCGCACATCCGCTCGCGGGTCAATGTGCACCAGGGGGAGGGATCGGTCCTTCCCTTCGTCTCGGTCGCCGACCTCGATTCCCAAGAAGAGAGACGGCGGAAGACTCTGCCCATGGACTCGTTTGTGGGGGCGTTCGTGGTGGCCAATCCCTGGGAGTCGGCCATTTCCCCCGATGGGAAGACTTTGGTGTCGGTGTTCGCCGGGACCGACGACGCATTCGTGGCCGAGGTTCTTGATGACAATTACCGCGAGCTGTCGTTTCGGCGTGTGCTGCGGTTGGGGCACAATCCCCGGGCTGTGAAGTTTTCGCCCGATGGCTCCGAGTGCTACATCTACAACGCCCTCGATTTCGATCTGGTCATCTACGACACCGAGAGTTTCAATCGGCAGGGGCAGGTGCGGGTCTGCCAAAGCCCGCTGACGGAAGAGCAACTGCTGGGGAAGCGGCTGTTCTACACGGCGTTGGAGCCGATGGTGGGTCGACGCTGGATTTCCTGTGCCAGTTGCCATCCCGATGGAGATCCGGATGGCCGCACCTGGCAAAATCCCGAAGGACTGCGGAACACCATGACCCTCTTCGGTATGGCGTGGACGCACCCGATTCACTGGTCGGCCGACCGCGACGAAGTGCAGGATTTCGAACACACCATCCGGGGGCCGCTGATGCAGGGGCAGGGGCTGATCCGCGGCCCAGTCCACGAGTCACTGGGAACACCCAACTCGGGTCGCTCGGCCGATCTCGACGCCCTCGCGGTCTATTCCAATTCGCACAAATTCACCCTCAGTCCGCACGCCCGGGGGGGGCTGAGTGACGCGGCTCAACGGGGGCGGGAATTGTTCCAATCGGCCGAGACCCGGTGTGCCGAGTGTCACTCCGGACCGTTCTTCACCGATTCGCGGCCCGAGAAACCATTCCGCCTGCATGATGTCGGTACCGGCACCGAAGACGCGACCGAAAAAATGGGGCCGAAGTACGACACTCCCAGTCTGTTGGGCATCTACCGCTCGGCCCCCTATCTGCATCATGGCAAAGCAGCCACGCTGGAAGAGGTGCTGACCAGGTTCAATCCTGACGACCGACATGGCAAAACCAGCCATTTGAAACCGGACCAGATTTCGGATCTGGTGGAGTTTCTGAAGGCGCTTCCCTTCGAAGAGCCAGAGCCCGCCGCCAAGAACGCGAAACTCACCAAGGTCGAGAAGTGAGCGGGATGAAAGACCTTCAGGACCTGACGCTGGATCATCAGTTGTCGCTTCCCAGGGGACTCGATGCTCTGGGAATTGGCGTGGTGGGGGCGGGGTTCATCGTCCGCGACTGTCACCTGGTGGCCTACCAGCAGGCGGGGTTTCGGGTGGTGGGCATCACCTCCCGAACGGTGTCCAAGGCAGAGGAAGTGGCCCGTCTGCGGGGAATTCCCCGGGTCCATCGTTCCCTGGCCGAGATGCTGCTCGACGATCAGGTGCAGGTGGTGGATATTGGGGTGCCCCCCCAGGATCAACCCGAGATCATCCGGGAGATTTGCCGGACGGGACGGCATGTGCGGGGCATTCTGGCCCAAAAGCCTCTGGCGATGAGTCTCGCCGAGGGACGCGATCTTGTGCGCATCTGTGCCGCGCGGGGAATTACCCTGGCGGTGAACCAAAACATGCGGCACGACCAGTCTGTCCGGGCGTGTGCCGACCTGCTGCGGCGCGGCTGGCTGGGTCAACCCGTGTTGGCGACGATCGACATGCGGGCGATTCCCCATTGGATGCCCTGGAGCCAGGGACTGGGGTCGCTGTCGACCTTCATCATGTCGATTCATCACCTCGACTGTTTTCGGTATTGGCTGGGGAATCCCGAGCGGGTGATGGCCAGCACGAGGCCCGATCCGCGCACGAAGTTTTCGCACGCCGATGGGATCAACCTCTACATCCTGGAGTTTCCTGCAGGGGCGCGGGCCAGTGCCTGGGACGATGTCTGGACGGGACCGGTGCGCGAGGGAAGCCAGGGGGAGATTGGCATCCGCTGGCGCGTCGAGGGGACCCAGGGACTGGCGACCGGGACCATTGGGTGGCCGTCGTACCCCGCGCATACCCCCAGTACGCTCGACTTCACCACCGCCTTGCGGGGCGACTACTGGTTCCAGCCCCGATGGAAAGAGGCGTGGTTCCCGGAGGCCTTCCAGGGAACCATGGGAGAACTGCTGATCGCCCTGAAAAACGGTACGCCCCCCGCGATTTCGGGGGCCGACAATCTGCACACTCTGGCGCTGGTCGAGGCCGTCTTCCGCTCGGCTCGGGAACACCGCATGGTGGAACTGAGCGAGTTCGCCACCGAAGAAC
>JBKCTR010000322.1:0-2357 GCA_046318755.1 Planctomycetaceae bacterium | reverse complement strand
GCCCCCCACCTGTTGGAAGATCGCATCTTTGGCCGTCCCCAGAATCTGCCACCCCTGTTCTGCCTCGGTCCCATTCAGCAGTTGGAAAGCGTAGATCGTCTTGACTTGAGGCAGATACTCGGCCAACCAGGCGGCCGCGCTTGCGGGTTCGCAATCTTCAATCTCTTCCAGAAACTCCTCAATCTCCTCGTTGACCAGATCGCCGTCTGAGGCGGTGTTCCGTTCGATCTCCGCCACCACCTCCCCAGTTGCATGCACGAGACTGACCTGGGTCCACATCGCCTCTGGTCCCGCCGGCACCTGAAGTTGTCCCAGCGGAGCCTCGCGGCTCAAGGCTGTCCTGATCTCGGCAAGGGAAGGGACCTTCTCGGACGGAGACAGAATCCGGATGTAATGACCCATGCGTTCCTCGGTGTCTTTTCCAGACTGTGAAGAAATCAACCTCGCTCTGGATATCGTACCTCTCACAAACCGAAACGGGCCAGTCGTCATGGTATCGATCTGGAAATGACCACGGGAATTTCCGCCAATCGCAGCGACTGCACTCCAGTCGCCAGTCCCATGGTCACTCCCCGCGAGAACGCAGGGACTGCCGACAGACAAAGACCCGGTCCCCCACGAGGGATGGGATCTGCCGCCCTGTCTGAGATCGGCACAGTGTCGCCAGCCCACCCACGGCACGCCGACACCCGACAAGGTCGCCGGCTCGGCCGACGAGTGATGGCACTTGCGTCGGGTGAGCCGTATGCTGCAACTCGTCCTTCGCCCCATCTGGACCGATCACCCACGAGTGCCAGAGGGACGCTCGCTTCCGTCCCAGCCTTGTTCTTTCAGGAGTTCCCGCGATGAGTGACCTGTGGCCGCAGGACTCGTCTGAAGACCAAAGGGCTCCGGCTGGGACTGACTTCGGCCGGCGGAAGCGCTGGCTGGTGGCCATATTGTTTCTCGCGAGTGCCGTACTGTCGACCGTCGGCTGTTTTCTGGACGATGACGATTCGGGCCTGGCGTTGCTGCTGGGACTGCCCATGCTGATGCTGAGCATCGCCTGGTGCCTTACCGACGCCCGCCAGCGTGGGCACCGGCTGGGTCGCCTGATGAAACTCTTGCTGGTCCTCTGCTTCGCGCTCGCCTTTCCCATTTACCTGTTCCAGTCCCGGGGGTGGCGGGGCGCGATCACGCTGCTGCAGGCACTGGGGGTCATGACAGCCGTGTTGCTGGTGGGCTTCGTGTGCGAGTGGCTCACATTGCAATACGGGGTTTGGGCCGGCTGGTGGTTGTGGCCCGAGTAGCCACAGACACCGGCAACCAGCAGGCGGTCCGCTGCGCGCAACTTGCGAACGGACGGTGCTGAACATTGGCCTGTTGAGCCAGACTGTTGGGAAACCGCCTGGCCTTACGCCAACACTTCCCGCACCACCCGCGCCTCTTCCACGCCGGTCAGCCGGAAATCGAGCCCCTGCAACCGGTAGCTCAGACGGGTGTGGTCGATTCCCAGGCAGTGCAGCAGCGTGGCGTGCAGGTCGCGCACCGCCACGCCGTCGCGGGCCACGTTGTAACTGAAATCATCCGTCGCTCCGTGCGTGTGTCCCGCGCGGATCCCGCCCCCCGCCAGCCAGATCGTGTAGCACCGCGGATGATGATCGCGCCCCGCCTCGGGTGCGTCCCATTGTCCTTGCCCCGCCACACCCCGGCCAAACTCACCCCCCCAGATCACCAGCGTGTCATCGAGCAGGCCCCGCTGCTTCAGGTCGGTGATCAGCGCCGCCGAGGCCTGATCCGTATCCCGGCAACGGGCCGTGCACCAGCTCGCGAGGTGCTTGTGATGGTCCCAGTCGGGATGGAACAACTGGATGAACCGCACCCCCCGCTCGGCCAAACGGCGGGCCAGAATGCAGTTCGCCGCGTAACTCCCCGGCCGCCGCGAATCGGGACCATACAACCGAAACGTCGCCTCGCTCTCCTCCCGCAGGTCCATCAAGTCAGGGACACTCGTCTGCATCCGGAAGGCCAATTCGTATTGCCTGATCCGCGTGAGAATCTCGGGGTCCCCCGTCTGCTCGTGCCGCAGGGCATTCAACTCACCCAGCCCGGCCAGCATTTGCTGCCGCAGTTCCCGCGGCACCCCCTCGGGATCGCGCAGATACAACACCGGGTCGCGGGCGTTCCGCAGTTTCACCCCCTGGTGCCGCGACGGCAGAAAGCCACTTCCCCAATAATGGTCGTACAACGGCTGATCGCTCGGCCGCTGCATCTTCGAAATCAGCACGAGGTAATCGGGCAGGTCGCGGTTTTCACTCCCCAGGCCGTAGCTGGCCCACGCCCCGGCACTCGGCCGCCCGGGAATCTGGTGACCGGTC
>JBKCTR010000321.1:0-7457 GCA_046318755.1 Planctomycetaceae bacterium | reverse complement strand
GGCGAAGGAGAGCGAATTGGAGCGCAACTGCTGGCCCTCGGCAAAAAGGTGTTCCCTCACTGGCCTCGGGCCCGTGACGGCACGGTGACACGACGGATGATGAAGGCCCACCTCCTCGACTTGGCCGGAGACCTGCGGGAGGTTTTCGGAGCAGGACTGGCGTACCCTCATGGGCGGACCGTGACGCTCTGCGGCAGTCGGCTCGACCGCGACGATCCCATCGGGCCCTGCGTGAGCCACGACGGAGTTGGGTGACCAACAACGCCGCCGCACGGTCACTGCGTCACGCCGTCATCTGGCGAAAGCTGTTTTTTGGGACGCAGAGCGCAGGCGGCAGCCGCTTCGTTGAGACGCACCTCTCGGTGATCGAGACATGTCGCCAGCAGGATTGGTCCGTACTGGAGTTCGTCACCACGACGATCGAAGCCCGACTCCAGAACGAACCGGGCCCCGCGCTGCTCGCTGGCGCGTAACAACACTCCCGACGCCGGTGGGGTGTGAACGGTGACCCCGAATCACTTCAGGTCAACGGTCACCTTTTCAATCGTACCGGTGAACTCGAAGGGGAGCTGGTAGTTGTCAGCAACCGCGGAGCCCGAGTCGCGGCCGACATCCACCCCTTCTCCCAGCGAGAACTGCAACGGGACGGTTTTGGGGAGTTTGCCTTCCCCGACTTTCTTGCCATTGGCCAGCAGGGTGACCATCCCTCCCTGGCCCAGTTGACCGGGCTGACCTTCGTATTGGAACCGTACCTGCAGCGAAACTTTTCCCTTGGGCATCGGTTCGCTGCTGATGAGATACCGGTCGATCGCCAGCATGTTGTAGACGAAGTGCGCCCGGCCTTCCTTCAAAAACAGTCCCAGTCCGCCGGTCAAGCCGCCGTGGGTGTAGATCATTCCCTCGGCTCCCCCGTCGGGGATCTCCACCTCGGCGGTGATGCTCCACGACTTGTTGAGCATGGGGGGACTGGCTCCGTCCGGGAGGCCCACCTGCCCCGGGAAGTAGACGAACTGTTTCCGTTTGCCCGCCAGACTGGGGCGGCCCTGCAGCTCGGCACTCAACCGTTCCACGGCGCGCCAGTCGAGCGGCAGCACCTGGTATTTCTCGGCCTCTTTCCAGAAGATGGCTTCCAATTCGCGCAATTTTTCGGGATGTTGGGCGGCAAGGTCGTTGGATTGGGTGAAGTCCTCGTTGAGGTTGTAGAGCTCCCACTTGGCCGTCAGGGGATCGAATTCACCCCGGACCGGCACCCAGGGAACAAAGCTGCGGCTCGAGGCCAGCCAACCCTGGTGGTAGATCCCCCGGTTGACCAGCAGTTCGAAATACTGGGTCGAACGTGTTTCGGGAGCCTTCGCGTCAAAGAACGACTTGAGGAAGCTGGTTCCCTCGATCGGCTTTTGCGGGATGCCGTTGAGCACCTCGGGAGGCGTGATGCCAATTGCCTCGTACAGCGTGGGGACCAGATCAATCGTGTGCACGAACTGGCTGCGCAGTCCGCCGCGGTCGCGGATCTTCGCGGGCCACGAGACCACCAGCGGATTGCGGGTTCCCCCCAGGTGGCTGGCGACCTGCTTGGTCCACTGGAAGGGGGTGTTCATCGCGTGGGCCCAGGCGCTCGGGAAGTGGTTGAACCACTTCGGGCCGCCGATTTCATCGATGTGCTCGAGGTTTTCTTCCCACTTCTCGGGGAAACCGTTGAAGAACAGGTTCTCATTGATGCTCCCTTCGAGCCCCCCCTCGGCACTCGCGCCGTTGTCTCCCACGATGTAGAGGAAGATGGTGTTGTCGGCATTCGGCAACTGCTTGACGGCGTCGACAATGCGCCCCATGTGATGGTCGACATGGGCCGCGAAGCCGGCGAAGACCTCCATCATGCGGGCATAGATCTTCTTCTGACCGGCGTTCAGCGAATCCCAGGCGGGCAGACCCTCGCTGCGGGCCGTCAGTTGGGCATTGGCGGGAACGATGCCCAGTTGCTTTTGCCGCTGGAAAGTCGCCTCACGATAGGCATCCCAACCCGCGTCAAACTGCCCCCGGAACCGGTCGATCCATTCTTGGGGGGCGTGGTGTGGTGAGTGATTCGCTCCGGGAGCCACGTACAAAAAGAACGGCTTGTCGGGGGCGATGCTGGTCACCCGGCGGGTCCAGGCAATCGCCTGGTCGGCCAGGTCTTCGGTGAGGTGATAGTTGGGCTTCTTGCTTCGCGGAACCAGGTTGCGGTTCTCGAACAAGACGGGGTCCCACTGATTGATGTCGCCGGCGTTGAACCCGTAGAAGTAGTCGAATCCCAGTCCGTTGGCCCAGCGGTCAAAGGGCCCCGCGGCACTGGTCTCCCAAGCGGGGGTGTTGTGGTTCTTGCCGATCCAGGCGGTGGTATAACCGTATTGCTGCAGCACCTGCCCGATCGTACCGCAACTGTGCGGCAGCACGCAGGTGTAACCGTCGTACCCGGTCGCCGCCTCGGTGATGGCCCCGGTGCTGGCCGAGTGGTGATTGCGTCCGGTGATCAACGCGGCCCGGGTGGGGCTGCACAGCGCGGTGGTGTGGAAGCGGTTGTACTTCAGTCCTTCGGCCGCCAGTTTGTCGAGCGTCGGCGCGGGGATGCCGCCGCCAAACGTCGAGTACTGTCCGAACCCCGAATCATCCAGCAGGATCAAGACAATGTTGGGGGCGCCCGCCGGGGCCTTCACGGGCTGGGGAAACTGCGGCGGATCCGATGTCTTGTAGGTCCGGCCCACCTTGCCCGGGAACTTGAAGTCGGGGCGGGGGAGCGACTTGGCCGATTGACCCTCCGCGGGCTGCTGGGCTGACACGGTCGACAAGCCCATCCACCCCGGGCAGAGCAGGATGGCCGCAAAGCACCCAACCAACCACGGTAAACAACAACGCATGTCACGTCCTCGCAGGTGAACACAAGGAAAGGCGAACTCCGGACCAACACCCATCATAAGGTCGAGACAGGACGCCGCAGGAATGACTCGCCACAACTCTTCTTTCAGGAAGAGCTTGGAGACCAGCCAGGCTGTCGGAGTTTAACAACGTCGGGGACAATCTGCCATCACTGAAGACATGGTGGCAGGGCTCCAGGGCTCCTCGGCGCGGTTCCTCGGGATTGGCTCCGGAATCGGCCGGTCAGGCATTTCCGCGCGGGTGAGGCAGGCCAGTCAGCGGTTCGCGCTGAGGCCTCGACCGATTCACCCTGCGGCCGACGTCCCTCTGGAGAGACTCATTTCAAACCGCGAATATCCACATCGTGGGCAATGCAGGCCACGCAGTCTCCCTGGGCCACCATGGCGGGCCCCCGGGTGGCGAGCAACACCCCGCCCGTCGGGGCGATGATGGGGATCGGTTCCCGGTCTGGGCGTTCCAGAAAGTGGATCTGGGCCACGGTCTGCCCGGGGCCGGCTTCAGCCCCCAGGGGCAGCAGCGGTTCAAAAATGCCCGACTCGGGAGCGAACCGGTAATCGTCCCGACTCAGCGCCTGGACCCAGCGCGTGGGGGGCAAACCCAGCCCCTGGCGGGTCACCACGTTCCCCCGCAGCACACCGAGGTGCCGCAGCACATTCGACAAGCCCTGCTGGGTAATCGAGTGGACCTGGGAATTCACCGGTTCGCCACCCCCCATCTCGGTGGTCACCACGATCTTCCCCTGGTTTTCGGCCTCGACGGGTAGCAGTCCCGAACCGGCCACGTCGGCATACACGAACGAGAAGTCGGTGTTCCACGCCTCGACCCCGTCGATCATCGCCTGCCGCTGAATCAGATCGGGGACCAGATGCATGGTCGCGCAGGGAACAAAATCCATGCTGCGCCCCCCAGTGTGGATGTCGATCACGATATCCGACAGCGGGAACAGCACCGTCGTGAGGTAATGGGCAATCAGCGAGGTGACGCTACCATCGGGACGTCCGGGGAACGCCCGGTTCAGGTTCATGCCATCCAGGGGAGAGAGCCGCGTGGCCGCTTTGGCCGCCGGGTAGTTCAACGAGGGAATCAAGATCAGCCGGCCGGTGATCTGCTCGGGTTCGAGCTGTCGGCAGAGCTTCATGACGGCGATCTGGCCGGGGTATTCATCCCCATGGTTGCCCCCACTGACCACCGCCGTTGGACCCCGGCCGCCGTTGATGACGGTGATCGGGACCAGCAGGTTGGCCCAACCCCCCAGGTTGTAGGAATACGGCACCATCAGGTGCCGATGCTGCTTCCCCGGGCGGCCGTAGTCGACCGTGGCATGGATGGGGGACGGGGCCGGGTGGGGATGTGTCTGGCTCATGGGGAACGGATGAAAAGAGACGAAAAATGAGCAGGACTGAGGGGGTTACGACTTGGTCAATCGCCAACCAGACCCTCTCAGGATCGGGGATCGGGGGGAAGCGGGTAGTCGCTGAGGGGAAGTCCGCTACCGGGCAATTCGCGCAGACGCTGGAATGCGGCGGTCACCCGGGCCTCGCGGCGGGTCACCTCGGCCCGATCCTGATGACGCTTGTCGAAGGGGCCTTCGACCACCACCGGTTCGAACGTGGGATCGACGATGAACTGGGCCTGGACCGGGTTGCAGCGCAGGTGGCGTTCGGGGGCGGCCAGCAACAGCCGGGAATCGAGTTCGCCCAACACAAACCGCAGGTAGAGATCGCTGTCCGTGATCTCGGGAACCGGTTCGCCACACACTTCGCAGAGATAACCGCGATCACACCGCGCCATGCCTGAGTCTCAACCCTCGGAAGTCCAACCCCACGTTCCACGCCACATTCTGGCCGGGCAATTCCCGAACCCGCTCCCCTGCCGCAGGAGAGGCTGGTGCGTCAACACAACACAGAATACCGCCTCGCCTCCCCGCTCCATAGCGTGGGCTGGGGCGTCGGGGGCGCGCCGAAATCAGGCAAGCACCCCGGCGAGGCGAACCTTTGTGTCCCCCCATCGTGCCGACAGACCTCCCGGTTTGGCAGTCCTGTGGCTGCCACGAGGTCGTTTTCGTCGAGGTCTTGTGCCGCGAGGTTCGGCCCAGCACGTGGGGCTGAGAGCGACCCCACGGACCTTGCGTCCGTGGTGAAGAAGGTCGGTGGCGAGATCGAGATGCCTCGAATCGACAGACCCCTTGTGCGGATGTTGAATGAGGTCTCCTCTGGGAGGACATAAAAGGGGACAGGTACATATTTCGACAAATCGGGGGGATTCCGTCCGGAGTTGAAGTATTATGCGACGAACCACGAGGTCAGGGTGCGCGCCAAAGGCATGCCATTGATTTTCCGGACCTTGAGTGCGATGGTTCAGCGGATCACGGAAACGATCTGTCCCGGGATTCCGTTCCGCGAAGTGTTCGCACTCCGGCCATCGTCCCGCATGGGACCACCCGCGAAGTCACTCGCGGTTTCCGGTCGCTGAGTCGGCCGAGGGGACGTCGAATTCCACCCCCGGCAATTCGCGGGGGCGCTGTCCCAGTCGGCGTCCTTCGAGCAGGTGGGGATGCACAAGGTACGGCTCGTCGGCACCACGCCGGAAGGTGTCTTCCAGCTTGAGGTCCTTGGTTTTCGCCTTATAGACCCGGCGATTCCCGGGGCGGGGATCCACCAGGTAGTGGTACCCGTCTTCCGTCCCGCAGTAATACAGTGACCCAGGACCATCCTGTTGCGCCAGGGCTTGCAGGCGGTCGCGCGGAAGGACCACGGCGTCGGCTGGGGCAAACTCGAAGGGGGAAGCACACCCCGAGAGCCAGGCCACCCATGGCAGCACCAGCCAAACCACCGACCTCCAACCGGGCCGGTCCGGGGCGGCTGTGGGCCAGGGGCTCTTGGGCTGGGTGGGAGGCATGCGGTTTCTGGAAGCTGGGTGAACCCATGGCAGAGCGGTGGGCCGCCGCTGCAAAACGAGCGTTTTTTACGCTGCCTTGCTGTTGTGAGGCAATCCCGGTTGTGACGGTTGTAAATTTTACAGGCCGCCCGGTTCCGATCCCCAAACCGTTCTTGACCTGTCGGGAAAAGCCTCATAAAAGGCGTCTGGAATTGACGCTGGGAGAGTTTCGACCAGCTGCGTGCCGCGTGTTGTTGTCATGTTCGTGAGGCACTTCGTCGCCACGGGTTTGCTCCCGGACAGCCGCAGTGCTTGTGTCTGGCCCCCAGTCCCCCGAAATTCTGCATGCCCGCACACCCGACTGTCCGTGCCGTGTGCCGCCTGCGCTGGCTGATCCTCGCCAGCGCGGTCTGGGTCTGCACGGGGTGTGAGGTGGTGGATATCAGTGGGGATGTGCGGACCAATTCGGCCAAGAAACTCCCCGGCATCAAGCCACCTCTCAACGCCATCTGTCTGGATGTGGTGTTGGTCGAGCGTCCCCGCGGCGACAGCCTCGTGGGAACGCAGTTGTGGAGTCGTGTCGACCAGGTGCAGTCGCTCGATCCCGATGTGCGCGAAGAGCTGCGAAGGAACGGGTTTCGACTGGGCGTGGTGGGGACCAACCCCCCGCGGGTCCTGCAGCAACTGCTGGGAGAGCAGCCCGACTTCGCCTACGACGAGGCCTCGGAAAAGGCGAAGCAAATCGGCGGACACCGCTTCTTCGTCGCGTCGGGCGGGAATGTGAAAATCATCGCCAGCCCGGTGCACGATGAGTGCGAGTTCGAAGTGACGCACGATGGCGAGGCTCAGACTCTCGCGCTGCAGGATGCCGAGTGCCGGTTTCGCGTCACGGTCGAGCAGCAGGACAATGGCTGGGCCAAGATGACCTTCATCCCCCAGGTGTTTCACGGTCCCAACCAATTGCGGTATGTGGCCGACCAGGAATGGCGGTTCGAAGACAGTCAGCGGGTGGAGACGTATTTCGACCAGCGATTTACGTTGATCCTGGGGCCGGGGGAGACGATTGTGATTGCCGCCGATGCCCCGGAAGGGCGACGTCTGGGGCACCTGTTCTTCACTGGACAGGGGTTGCGGGCCAGCCAGGATGGCGAATTTGAAGCGATGCCCGTCGAGCGGCTGCTGATTGTGCGGCTCACCGGGACCGGCGACCAGAATTTGCCGTAGGGTTGGGATGCCGGCGGCGGGATTCGTCAAAACCGTCGCCGACCCGCAGCGGACAGGTTCCCTTGGGTGACAGCATCGCGGGCTGCCATCCATTCCCGGTGTCCCCTCGGGGAATCTCTCAGCGACGGAATCACGGGAATGATCGTTTTCGTGTTCCCATGCCCAAGCGTGCGGAATGGCTGGAAATTTATTGGCCGGATTTGGGCGATCACCTTCACGACGGGGGGCCCCGCCAGAAACTGCATCTCCGACCATAGAAGCCGGAAGGGGGGGCTCGGGGGGCCAGCCTGATCAGGTCGCCGCGGTTCATCCCACGGCACGCACTCGAGGTGTGACCCCGGTTCAGGTCTTGACCGAGCGGGCCCGCAGACGGGCCAAGGCCCGCGAGAGTGTCGGGCCGATCGAGTTCTCGGGAATGCCCAGATCGTCGGCGATCTCCCGGTAGC
>JBKCTR010000320.1:0-5629 GCA_046318755.1 Planctomycetaceae bacterium | reverse complement strand
GTTCCTGACACCTTTTGTCACTCGATTACGGCGCGGCCTCCTGCATCACCCAAGCCTCATCGAAGTGGGCATGGCGAATCGTTTCGCGCAACGGCCGATCCTGCTCATCGCGGGGAACATCCTGCCCCTTCCGCACGAACGAGTAGGTGAGGTGCAAAGACAGGTCGCGTGACTGGATCAACGAGGGGTAGCTGGCGGTGTCGGCCTCGGGGCCGGCGGGGGCGTCTTCGAGCGCCCGTTTCCAGGGCCAGGTGTGGCCTTCGTCGTCTGAGAGCCAGATTGACAGGCGGTGCCGGCCCTGCTCGGTGTCGTTGTGCACCAGGGCCCACCGGCCTGACTTGAGCACAATCACTTCCAGCCCCGAGCCCGGGTTGGGAATGTCGGTGTCGGTCACGGTGCTCCAGGTTTCACCCCCGTCGGTCGAGGTGGCCTGGAGGGCTCGCTGGGGAGGAGGGCCGTTGTCGCGCATCAGGGCCACCAGGCTGCCATCGCGGCGTTTGGCCAGTGAGGGTTGCACTCCTCCCAGGCTCACCAGTGGTTGGCTGGCACGCCAGGTCTGGCCGCCGTCGTCGGAGAGGGCCATCAGGGCGAGGTCGTAACCGTCTGAGTAGAGGGGCACAATCAGCCGCCGCTCGCGCCACAGCACCGGATGGACCCGGGTCATCCAGCCCATCCGTGAAAAGTATTTGTCGGCGGCCCGGCGATTGCGTTCGGTCAGGTACGTGGTCAGTTTCTCTCGCTGATCGGCAGGAACCTGGTCCAGGTGATTCAGCACGTCGGCGGCGTGACGCTCGATCGCCGGGGCAAATTCGGGACCGGGTTTCAGCAGCAGATCGTCGGTGCGGTTCCAGACCGGGGGGCCGGGTTTGAGGAAGTCTTCCGAGACCTTGAACCGGCAGATTGCGGTGTGCCAGTCGTTCGCGACAATCGTCTGCCAGATCAGCCAGAGCCGTTCCTGCGGATCGATGAACAGGCAGGGGTTGGTGTCGGGAAAGCCGGGGGCGTCGGCCAGCAGGAACGGCTCACTCCAGCGGGTCTCGCCACGTTTCAGGCGGGCCCCTTCGACCAGCACATCGTCGGCCTTCCGTTCGCCCGAACCGCGGTACCAGCACGCCAGCAGATCGCCGTTGGGGCATTCCACCACGCAGGAACCGTGGGTGTGTTGCGGCGAAAACGGGAAGAGATCGACCTTGTCGGGGGGGCGGCCGCCGCGACGGGTGGCGAGGGGGGGAGCCGCCTTGCGGCCAGCCCACCACGTTTCGATCGACTGGGCGAGCGTCGCGACACGCCCCGGTTCCCGCTGTGCGAGATTGCGCTCCTCCTGGGGATCGTCCCGCAGGTCGTACAGCTCGGGCCCTTGCCCCGGCTCTTCGAACAGAATCAGCTTCCAGTTGTGGTCGCGCACCCAGCGATGCGTCAGGTCGAGCGCGGGTTGATCGAGGTTCGACGCAGTGTGCTCGAAAATCTCGCCAAACACCGCGGTGCGATCGAGAGGTTGGCCCGAGGTCGCCTCGGCCAAAAGGTTGACCCCGGGCATCTCGGGTGGCGTTTCGACCCGGGCGGCGGCCAACAGCGTGGGGACCACATCGATGCTCGAAACCAGCGACTCACTGCGCCCAGGACGAATCTGGCCTGGCCAACGGATCATGAGGGGAAACCGCAATCCGCCGTCGTAGGGAGAGAGCTTGCTCTTGGGGGCGAACCAGCCCCGCGTGGTGCGGACGGCACCCGTCTCTTGAATCCACCCGTTGTCGACCACGAACATCACGACGGTGTTGTCACGCACCTGCAGATCGTCGAGCCGCTGCAGCACCTGACCCACCGTCTGGTCAAACCACTCGCACATGGCGTAATACGCGGCCAGCTTCGCGGGGCGTCCAGGGGCGGTGTACTTCGCGAGCAGTTCCTTCGGGGGGTTGTGCGGCTCGTGGGGCAGCATGGGGGCATACCACACGAAGAACGGCTGCTGGCCCCGCTTCGCCAGGAAGTCGTCGATCGGCTGCAGGGTCTGCCGGCCAATCACCAATCCCTCGTCGCCGTGCCGTCCCTTGGCGGTCATGCCATGGGTGAACCCGGCATTCGAGAAGTGCCCTTCCCAGAACTTGCCGGTTTGCAGGCTGCGGTACTGCCGCGACTGCAGTAGCCGGGGGAGGGCGGGCGCCGCCTGGATGAAGGGATGCATGGCGTCCCGCGCGACCCCCTCGGGAGGATCATTGCAGCAGATGCGATGTTGGTGGCCATACAGGCCCGTCAACAGGGTGGCGAGGCTCGCCCGGCAGAGCGAGGTGGGAACATAGGCATTGGGAAAGACGTAACTCTCTTTTGCCAGTTGGTCGAGATACGGCGTCTGGATGACCGGATGGCCCATGAAGCCGAAGTCGGTCCAACCTTGATCATCCGAGATGATCAACAGGATGTTGGGAGGGGAGGACTCTTCGGCCCGGGTCGTCGGGGGCTTGCAGAGACAGACCGCCGCCAGCACGGCCAACGCGGGAACCAGCCGGGAAACGAAATGTACGAGAGTTTTCACGGGAGGCATCCGGCAAACGAACTGCGAGGTGGGAGCGCGGAGGTCACACCGCCGAGTCTTGGCGCATGGTGCCAGATTCGCCAGACTGCCGGAGAAGACCTCGTGAGCTCCGGTGTGCGGCATCCTCGCAGTCGGTCTGTTACTCCGCAAGCCCCCCCACATGGCCCAGGCTCCTCCCGCGACCACCTTGCAACTGGCCCTCGCGAAACTGACATCGGGCGAATCGCTCGACAGTCACGCCGCCTATGCCGCGTTTGGCACCATCATGGATGGAGGGGCGACCGAGGTGGAGATCGCCGCGTTCCTCACCGCACTGCGGGTGAAGGGGGAGTCGGTCGCCGAGATCGAAGGGGCCGCCCGGGCGATGAGCGAGCGTTCGACTCCCGTGCCGGTGCATCGGGGGGGGCTGCTCGATACCTGCGGCACAGGGGGGGACGGACTGCACACGTTCAACATCAGCACGGCGACCGCGTTTGTGGTGGCGGCCTGCGGCGTGCCGGTGGCCAAGCATGGCAACCGCGGTGTTTCCAGCAGCAGTGGCTCGGCCGATGTGCTGGAGCAGTTGGGAGTGCAGGTGGGGCTGAGTCCCGAGGGAGCCGCCCGCTGCATTGAGGAGATCGGGCTGGGGTTCTGCTTCGCTCCGACCTATCACTTGGCGATGAAGCATGTGGCACCGGTCCGTCGGCAGTTGAAGTTCCGGACGATCTTCAACCTGCTGGGACCGCTGACGAACCCGGCGCGGGCCGAATATCAGTTGATTGGCGTCAGCCGGGTGCAGACGGCGGGGCTGCTGGCGCGGGCCCTGGCCGACCTCGGGCGAAAGCACGCGTTCGTGGTCTGCGGGGCCGATCAGCTCGACGAAGTCAGCCTGTGGGGAGAAACGACCGCCATCGAAGTCGAGGCGGGGCAATTGAAGACGCACCGTTGGACGGTGGAAGATTTCGATCTGCCCGCCTGTGCTGCCGACGAACTGCAAGTGGGTTCACCAGCCGAGAGTGCCGTGGTGATCCGCGAGGTCTTCGCCGGGAAACCGGGACCCCACCGCAATATTGTGCTGGCGAATGCGGCGGCGGCGCTGCTGGCGGCCGTCAAAGTGGGGCGGTTGAGCGACGGTGTGGAACTGGCGCGTGAAGCGCTCGATTCCGGCCGGGCGAATGATGTGTTGGACCGCCTGGCGGCGATGTCTCAGAAACTGGCCACCGCGGCTCTCTCCCGCTGAGACAGGAACGACGATGAACCTTGGCTGGGGCGTGGCCTGTGTGGTGTTGGGCTACCTGGTGGGCAGCATTCCGGTCGGCTACGCCATTGCGCGGTGGATCCGGGGGATCGACATCCGGCAGCACGGCAGCGGGAATGTGGGGGCCACCAATGTGGGCCGGGTGTTGGGACACCGCTGGGGTCTCTTGGTGTTGGGGCTCGACGCGCTCAAAGGGGCTTTGCCAGTCGCGTTGCTGCCCAAGCTGCTGTTGCCACCCGGCACGGCGGGAGTACAGCACTGGCAGGTGGCGGTGGGAGTGGCGACGATTGTGGGGCACATGTACCCCCTGTTTCTCGGGTTGCGGGGAGGGAAGGGGGTGGCGACTGCGCTGGGGGTGGTTTGCTGTCTTGCCCCCATCGCGACATTGATTGCCGGGGGGGCGTTCCTGGTGACGTTTGGGTTGTGGCAGTATGTCTCGCTGGGGGCGATTGTGGCGGCCGTGGTGTTTGCCGTCACCCAGTTTGCGAAGTTTGGTACTGGGTTGTATTCGGAAGGTCGGTGGAGTCTCGGGGTGTTCAGCCTGCTGGTGCCGGCGCTGATCATCCTGCGGCACCGCAGCAACATCGGCCGGTTGCTGCGGGGGGAAGAGCCCAAATACGGCAAGACGCCGAAGGGTGATGGGCAAGAGTGACGGGTGGCGGGTGGCGGGTGACAATTTTCCCCTGTCCCCACTGAGACCCTGAACTCGTCGGGATGGCGGGGCCTCACGCTGTCGGTTCGGTGGTGGGCGAACGCTGGCAGAGCAGCTCACGCCGTTGCTGTTCGACGTGAGTCTATTGAAAATGGACTGTGCGTTCCATTGGCGGTGTGGCAGTCGCCTCGCCAGCGCCACCACCACTGCCACCACCGCCGGACGTTACTTCACAAAGTCGCGCTCATTGGGGCGGACGGTCAAGACCGGGCAGTTGGCCTTGCGAACGACCTTCTCGGCCACGCTCCCCAGCAGTACGTGCGACAACCCGGAACGGCCGTGCGTGCCGATGACAATCAGGTCGATTCCGGCGTCGACGGCGTAGCCGCAGATCTCGGCGTAGGGAGATCCATTGCGGGTCGCCCGAACCACCTTTTTGCCCGCGCTCCAACCCGGATCGGGAATGGTCGCCAGCGCCTTTTCGGCACTTTGCTGGATCTCGGCCGTATTGACCGCGGGAATGGCGAACATGGCCCCCGGTTCGGGCATGATCAGGGTCAGGTCCTGCAGCACGTAGAGCACATGCAACTCGGCCCCAAACTGATCGGCCAGAGCGCACGCGTATTTCTCGGCCGAACGGGAGTTCTGGCTGAAATCGGTGGGCAGCAGGATCTTCTTCAACTGGATCATGGAAGCGCTTTCGATGAGGCACAGATCGGACCAGCAGGAAACGCGCAACCCCGACCCTCTGGCAAATCAGAGAACCGGGGTCACCGCACCCAGAGGCAGTTGTCCCTTCATGAACAACGCCCCTCCTTTCCGATTGTCGCGCGGAAATTGAACATCGTCAACTGGTGACCACGGGGAGCGAGTTGGTTTTCTCACGCGGGGTTGACGCGGGGACGGTGAGCGGCGAAGCGACGGGAGGGGTGACTGACGGCTGCAAACTGGGGAGGAACCTCCGCAGCCGCAGGCTGTTGGTCACTACCGAGGCGCTTTCGAGCGCCATCACCGCACTGGCGATCATCGGGCTGAGGAGGAGCTTGAGTAGGGGATACAGCGCGCCCGCGGCTAAGGGAATTGCCAGGATGTTGTAGATGAAGGCGAAGAACAGATTCTGGCGAATGGTGCGCATGGTCTGCCGCGAGAGTTCGAACGCCGTCACCACGCCCCGCAAGTCCCCCCGCAGCAGGGTAATGTCGGCGGCATC
>JBKCTR010000319.1:0-4650 GCA_046318755.1 Planctomycetaceae bacterium | reverse complement strand
GCCGAGGCCCTGGCCGAGGCTTCGGGAATGATCAACGCCTCCCGGAAACCGATCCTGGTCGCCGGTGTGGAGATGCACCGGTTTGGGCTCGAAGATGAGTTGGTCGCGTTCGCCGAAAAACATCAGCTGCCGATGTGTGCCACTCTGCTGGGGAAATCGGTCGTCAGCGAGAAGCATCCGCTGTACATCGGGATTTACGAGGGGGCGATGTGCCGGGAACCGATCCGGCGGTTTGTCGAGGAGAGTGACTGCCTGTTGTTGATGGGCACGTTCATGACCGACATCGACTTGGGCATTTACACTGCCAAACTCGATTTCTCGAAGCGCATTCTGGCGACCAGCGAGTCGCTGCAGATCCGGCACCACCATTACCAGAACGTCCAATTGGGAGACTTCATCCGGGGCCTGCTCAAGGCCGACCTGGCTCCCACCAAGCGGAAAATACCGGCCGACTGCCGCCGCAAGGATGTCAAGTTTGTCCTCAATCCTGACGCGAAGATCACCACCGCCCGCATGTTCGAGCGGATCAACCAGATGCTTAACCAGGGTTTGGCAGTGGTGGCCGACGTGGGAGACTGCCTGTTTGGTGCGGCCGAATTGTCGATCAGTCGGGATACCGAGTTCATCAGCCCGGCGTACTACACCTCGATGGGTTTTGCGATTCCCGCGGCGGTGGGGGTCCAATTCGCGAATCCCGACATGCGGCCCATCGTGCTGGTGGGGGATGGAGCTTTTCAGATGACCTGTCTGGAACTCTCGACGGCGGTCCGGCACAACTTCAACCCCATCGTGGTGGTGCTGAACAACAAGGGCTACACCACCGAGAGGTTCCTGCAGGATGGCGAGTTTAACGACATTCTCAATTGGGAATATCATCGCCTCCCCGACCTGTTGGGCGGAGGCTGGGGATTCGAGGTGCATACCGAGGGAGATCTCGACAAGGCACTGAATGCCGCCCTGGCCAACAGCGACCGCTTCAGTCTGATCAACGTGCACCTCGATCCCAAAGACATCAGCCCCGCCCTGGCGCGGTTGGCCGAGTCTCTGGCGAAGCGTCTGTAGACGCAGCGTGTTCCGAACATTGGAAACCTGGCCTGGAGTGCGGGGGATGATCTATCACCCCGTGCGTTGTCCCACGCTCAATCCGGCGGCGTTGGGGCTCGATCCCCAGCGGATCGTGCCAGTCCAGGCGACGACCGAAGACGGACTGACGTTGCACGGCTGGCACTGCGTGGGGGCTCCCCGGGTCGAATTTGCTCCTGTGCCGCGGCGAAGATTTGCGGCGGGTCTGATTTATTTCCCTGGACGGGGCGGGCATCGGGGCTATCGGCTGCTGGAAATCTCGCAGTTGATCGACGCGGGGGCCGAGGTGCTCTTGATCGACTACCGTGGCTACGGAGAGAACCCGGGACGGCCGAGTGAGCCAGCCCTCGCGTGCGATGCACGGGCCATCTGGCAGGTTTCTCAAACTTTGCCCGGTTGGTCGTCGGCTCCCACAGTGTTGTATGGAGAGTCGTTGGGGGGCGCGGTGGCGGTGCAGTTGGCTGCCGCATTAAGCGATCGACAGACCCCGCCGGGGGGCCTCATCCTGCGCTCGGCCTTCACTTCGATGACCGAAGCCGCCCGGCACTATCGGCGCTGGTTACGGTGGTTCATTCCCAATGGCTGGTATCCCTCTCTGGACCGGATCCCCCGAGTCACCTGTCCCGTGTTGGCCCTGCATGGCACTGCGGACGAAGTGGTCCCCTACGAGATGGGTCAGTTGCTCTTTGCGGCGGCCCCCGCCCGCTCGCGAAACCAGCTTGGCAAAGAGTGGATTCCGTTTCCCGACGCGGGCCACAATGGATTAGCCGTTTCACACGCCCCACTGCTGAGGTCCGCAGTCGCCCGATTTCTCGAGCGGCTGGCGACCGCCCCCAGACCCCCGGATACCGAAACGGGCTCTGGCTGAAACGGGCTCTGGCTGAAACGCTGCGGTCTGGACTTCGACTGCTTTTCGCCGGCAGCCCAATTCGGGTGACCCCGGTCGGGAACAGTCGCCACCTCCTTTACCTCTCGCCCCTGGCTGGGCTATGATACATGCGTCGACTTTGATCTGAAGGTTTTCTCGCCGGGTGCACGCAGAGGGCGTGACTCGCGCGCGGCGACCAGTCGAGGAGAGACCGCATGGCGAGTTGTCTGGCGTGGGGAAAGCGTACGATCTGTGGTGTGTTGTGGACCACGGCGATTTGGCTGGGTGGGGTCGGGGCGGTTCTGGCCGCCGATGTAAAACCGGCTGAGGCCCCGGCCCCGGTCAGTTTTTACCGCCAGGTTCGCCCCCTGTTGCAGCGGACCTGCAGTGGCTGTCATCAACCGGCGAAAGCCAGTGGGAAACTGCTGCTGACCAATTATGATCTGGCCCAGCAAGGGGGAGAGCAGGGGGCTTTGTGGATCCCCGGCAAGCCCGAAGAAAGCCTGCTGATTGAGGTTGTGTCCGGGGAACCTCCCTCGATGCCCCCGAATGCTCCCCCGCTCACGCCCGAGCAGGTGGCCCTGCTGAAACGCTGGATTGCCGAGGGGGCCAAAAACGACACCCCTGCCTCGGTGGAAGACACCATCACGGCTGAACGGCCCCCGGTCTACACCAGTCCGCCGTTGATCTCGGCCCTGGCGTGGTCTCCCGATGGGCAATATCTGGCGGTTTCGGGCTTCCGCGAAATCCTGCTGCACAAGGCCGATGGTTCCGGGCTGGTTGGGCGGCTGGTGGGGCGATCGCAGTCGATCACCTCGCTCCAGTTTTCTCCCGATGGGAAACTGTTGGCGGCCACCGGGGGCAATCCCTCGCTGTTTGGTGAGGTCCAGTTCTGGAACGTTTCCGAGAAGAAACTTGAACGCACGGCCACACTGGGGGTCGACACCTTGTTCGGCGGGCGGTTTAGCCCCGATGGGACCCTGTTCGCCTGCGGTGGTGCCGACAACAGTGCCCGCATCTTGCGCGTGGCCGACGCGCAGCAACTGCTGAAGTTTGATGCCCATGCCGATTATGTGATCAATACGGCCTTCTCGGTCGATGGTAAGCACATGATCACTGTCAGCCGGGATCGGTCGATGAAACTCTCGATCGTCGAAACCGGGCAGTTTGTCGACAACATCACCAGTATTACTCCTGGTGCCCTCAAGGGGGGGCTGCAGGCGCTGGCCCGGCATCCGAAGAAAGACGAGTTGCTCTGCGGCGGGGCCGATGGAGAGCCGAAGCTTTACAAGATGATCCGGACGCAGGCCCGGCAAATTGGCGACGACTTCAACCGCATCCGCGGCTATCAGGGTATGACGGGGCGGATCTTTGCGGTCGATTTCAGTGCCGATGGCTCGAAGTTCGTGGCGGGATCCAGCAGTGGACTGGCTGGGCAGGCTCGGATCTACAGCACCGAAGATGGCAAACTGCTGCACGAACTGCCCGGTTCGACCCGGGGGATCTTCTCGGTGGTGTTCGCCCCAGACGGGAAGCATGTCGCCACCGGGGGCTTCGACGGCAAGGTTCGGATCTACAACGCCGAAACAGGGACTCTCGAAAAGGAACTGATTCCCGTCGAGATCACCCCGGCTGTCGCTGGCAAATGACCACTCCCTCCCCGGGCCTGGGGCCCGGGTGAGGATTCTAAACTTCTGGACTGTGCTCGTTCTGTGGTGAGGATTGCGATGCGCTGTGTCGTTGCGTGGCAGTTGGCGTTGTTGGCAAGCCTGTGGGGTCCCGTGGTGGGGGCGGCCGACGCCCCGGCCCGACCGGAAATCACCGGTTTGAAATTCTTTCCCGAGAAGCTGGAACTGAATGGCATTCGTGACACCCGCCGCGTGTTGGTCTCGGGTCAGACCGCCAGTGGTGAGATAATCGATCTCACCGCCGAAGCGCAGTGGCAGGTCGAGGGAACGGCCATCGAGCTGCAGCCCGATGGATATGTGGCTCCAAGGCAGCCTGGTGAAGCCCGCCTGCTGATCTCCGCCGGCGGTCGGCAGGGTGCGCTGCCTGTCACCGTCAAGGACGCCCAACCCAGCCCGGTCAGTTTCATTCGCGAAGTGCAGCCAGCCCTCAGCAAGGTGGGCTGCAATCAGGGGACTTGTCACGGAGCCCAGGACGGGAAGGCGGGCTTCAAACTCTCGCTGCGCGGTTACGATGCCGAGTTCGACTACCTTGCTTTGGTCGATGATTTGGTCGGTCGGCGGTTCAATCGCTCGGTTCCCAGTCAGAGCCTGATGCTGTTGAAACCCACGCAGGGAGTGCCGCACGTTGGCGGCTTTCTGTTTTCGGAAGATTCGCGCTACTACCGGCTGCTGGAACAGTGGATTGCCGAAGGGTGCCAGTTCGATACGGCGACCCGTGTGAGTCGGCTTGAGGTCTTCCCCCAGAACCCGGTCATCGATCGTGAAGGTCGCAAACTCCATCAGACCGTGATTGCGCATTTCCCCGATGGCACCACACGGGACGTCACTCGTGATTCGGTCTTCAGCAGCAGCAACTTCAATGTGGCCACAGTGACCAACACCTCGACCAACAGCGGGTTGGTTGAAACACTGCGGCGTGGAGAGACGGCCATCTTGGTGCGCTATGAAGGGGCCTACGCCGTCAACCAGATCACGGTCCAGGGGGACCGCACCGGGTTCGTATGGCAGCCG
>JBKCTR010000318.1:0-6554 GCA_046318755.1 Planctomycetaceae bacterium | reverse complement strand
CCGATTGTGCTGTCGGCCCATGGTTCTCTGCTGGCCGCTTCGGGTTCCTCGCTGGTGCAGGGGAACATTCTCGTGCTGGAGGCGGGCGCGGAGGCAATCACAGGAACCATCGGAACCGCCACGACCCCGTTGCCGATCCAGATCACGGCCGCGACCGGGCTGGGGGGGAGCCAGTCGGGCAGCCTCTCGGCGACCGCACCCGGTGACATCACCCTCGTGGCCAACAGCGGCAACATCGTCGTCGACTCGATTGTCTCGAGCCAGGGGGATGTGTCGCTGACGGCCGTTGCGGGCAGCATTCTGAGTGCCAGTGGACTGACCAGCCTGAACATTCCAATGGATGTGCTGTCGGGTGCGCAGTTGCAGCAGATGCTCGCGGAGATCAATCAGCTCGCCCAGACCAGCACAGCCGCCACCGTCGATTCGTTTGAGTCGACCGTCAACCAGCTTTACAGCCAGTACTGGGGCATCCTGGGGAACTCGACGTTCACCGCCAACAATCTCACCGCCAATGGAGGCACGCTGACAGGCGGCGGCATTACCGTCCAGCCGCTGACACCGGGACAGATTTCGTTCTCAACCACCGCGACGGGCGGCGTCTTCTACCTGGCGCTCACCAACACGCAGGGAGTGCAGGGGACCACCACCGCGCTCGCCTGGAACTGCACGGCCGCCCAGGTGGCCGCGGCGGTCAACAGCCTCCAGGACGCCATTGGCAACGCTCTCTTCACGCCGCTCACCGTGACGGGCAGTGGCACGGCTGCTGACCCCTGGATCCTCAGCGGGCAATCGGTCGCCAATCTCACTGGGACCAGTGCCGCCCTCACCGGGGGAACCCTGTCGTTGGGGGCTCCCACACCGGGATCGGTGCCGGTGTTTGTCACCGCGTCGGCCGGGACGGTCACGCTGACGCTCACCAACCCCGCCGGAGCCACCGGCACCACCGCGGCGCTGGCCTGGAACAGCACCGCCAGCCAGGTGGCCGCCGCGCTCGCTGCCCTCACCACGACGGGGGGCGCACCACTCGCCACCGGATTGACCGTGAGCGGTTCGGGGACGGCGAACGATCCCTGGATCGTCGCGGGTGAGGCAATGGTCAGCCTGACCGCCAATGGCTTGGCCCTCGCCGGTGCCGCACTCACCCTGCAGCCTCTCACACAGGCCTCGATCCCGCTCTCGACCTCGGCGTCGGGGGGAACCTTCACGCTGACAGTGACGAACACTCTTGGCACATCGGCCACCACCGTTCCCCTCGACTGGAACAGTACCGCCAATGAAGTTGCCCTGGCGCTCAACGGACTGACCGACGCGGCCGGGAACAATCTCGTCAGCGGGTTGACCGTGACCGGAGCCGGCACCCCGGGCAATCCCTGGGTCGTCTCGGGTGCCACCTGCCAGTACGTCTTCAACAACGCCGGCCTCACCGGGGGAACCGGCAGTGTGGGGACACCCACTTCCGCCTCCGTGCAGTTGATCAACCCGGTCGCGACCGGCGGAACCTTTACCCTCTCGCTGCAGACCGCTCCTACGGGAACCACCCAGACCACGGGCAGCCTCGCCTGGAACGCAACCGCCAGTCAACTCGCCGCCGCGCTCAACGCCTTGCCCGGCGTCAGTGGGATGACGGTCACCGGGGCCGGAACAACCGCGTCCCCCTGGATCATCACCGGCCCGGCGTTGAGTGTCGGGTACGTGCTCAACTCGGGTGCGTATGCCTTCTATCAGCCGATGGTGCAGGCGGCCCTGAACCTGCCGGCGGGACAATCCGCCACCACCGCACAGACCCAGCAGGTCATCAGCGGCATGGCGCAGAACTGTGTCAACATGTTCGTCAACCCGATGGTGTTTGGCCCCTCTTGGGCCAGCCAACCGCAGTTCGTCGCCTACAACCCGAATTACCAGTTCGTCGCCACCCCCACGCAGATCGCCGACCTGACTTACGGGGCCACCTACGGCTTCCCGGATCTCGCGGTGCTCGAAGTGGATGCCCTCACCCCCTTCAATCCCGATGCGGTGACCGAACCGGTGCAGCCGCAAATTGTCGGGCAGAACATCATCCTGTCGGCGACGGGAGGCGTGGGGCTGGTCAATCAGACAACCGTCATCACCCTGGAAGACATCCAGAACCAGACGCTGACTCCCAGCCAGCAGTCTTCGCTGGCCCTGGCGACTTCCAGCGGTGGGCCGTTGCTGATGGTGGGAACGCGCAGTACGGGCGAGCAGGTGACGTACACCTACGGCAGCCTGCCTGACGGGGTCACTCCGCTCGGGGTTCAGGCCCAGCTCGATGTGCCGCTCTTTATCGATCTGGCCCCCACCGGCACCCTGAGCGTGCAGGGGAACAGCCAGGTCGCGGTGACCGAGGTGAGTGGGGATCTGAACCTCACTTCCGCGGTCAGCTTTGGGCCAGTGCATCTGACGGCCGACGGTTCGGTTGTCGCCGGCACACCGGCGGCTCCCGAGATGGTCTCCGGGACCGCACTCTCCGGTTTTGGAACCAATGGCACCGGCTGGACGATCAACACGAACGCGACGTCCACTTCCGGCTACAAGGCCACCATCAACAGCAACCAATTGACGCTCACCAATGATGCTTACGGCAGCACGGCCAACGCCGTCTGGTACGACTCGCAGGTGTTGGTCGCCAACGGCTTCACGGCGACGTTCGACTACCAGGTGAATACCACCACTGGTGCCGATGGCGTGGCGTTTGTCATCCAGAACTCGACGGCCGGGTTGGCCGCGCTGGGGGGCAGGGGGGGGGGGTTGGGTTACTCCGGGATTTCCCAGAGTCTGGCGGTGGCGCTCGACATCTACAGTGGAAACGGAGTGAATGGATCCGGGTTGCAGGTGGCCACAAATGGGACCCTCGGCAGCTTTGGGGCGACTTCTCCCGTTCAGTTGAACTCGGGGGGTGTCATCTCCGTCACGATCACCTACAACGCCGAGGCCAACACTCTGGAAGTGACGCTGCAGGAGTATGGCAAGACGTTCACGCGGACGTTCGACTCAATCGATCTGGAATCGCTGCTGGGCCAGGAGACCGGTTGGATCGGATTCACCGGCGGGGATGGCGGCGTCGCATCGACCCAGACAATCTCGAATTTCGCATTGACGCTCCCGGTCTCCGTGGTCGACTTGATCAGCGGGATTGAGTTGGCCGACACGGTTGTTCCCTTGGGAACCGACACCTGGGCTGTCGCGGACAATGGCGCGTTCACGCCGACGGCGTCGAATGGCGTGCTGACCCTCACCAAGTCGGGCATTGAAAACACCGCTTCCGCCGCCTGGTACGGCCAGGCCGTTTCCGTGACATCCCCCTTCGAGGTCCAGTTCACCTACACGGGCCAGTCCGGCGGTGCCGATGGCGTGGCGTTTGTGTTGCAGAACTCCAACCAGGGGCTGGCCGCACTCGGTGGACCGGGCGGCGGGGTCGGATACTTGGGAATCTCTAACAGTCTGGCCTTCATTCTCGACATCTATTCCGACGGCCCGTCGGATGGCAGTGGCATCCAGATTGCCCAGCAAGGTGTCGTCACCAACACGTACCTCACCCCGGGCGCGGTCCAGCTCGATTCGGGTGATCCGATCGAGGTCTCCCTCACCTACAATCCGGGGACACAGACTCTGACGTACGCCCTGACCAACTCGTTCTCGAAGAAGTCCTTCAGTGGACTGGCGACCGGCATCAATCTGTCCGCGATTCTGGGCAGCGGTCTCGCCATGGTTGGCTTCACCGGCGGCGATGGCGGGGTGACTTCGACACAGACGATTTCCAATTTCAACTTCGTGGGCGGGACGACGATCATCGCCTCGGAGCTGGATATCTCAACCGGGACCAACATCGGCCAGAGTTCGACGGCACCGCTGACCACCCATGTGTCGGGCGAGGTCAATCTGTATGCCGGGGGTTCGCTCTGGATCTCGCAGCCGACCGGCACCCTCACCCTGGGCCAGGTGCAGGCGATCGGCAGTGTCAACATCACGGCGGCCGGTTCGGTGGCCGCGACCACCGAGCCGGGCCAGGGAACCATCGCCAGCTTCTCCGGGACCGGTTCGGGCTGGGATCTCGCCGGCTCGGCCGTCATCAAAGCCGCGGTCAACCCGACCGACTCGAACCTGCAACTCGCCGCCGCCAACACGGCCAACGCCGCCTCGGCTGCGTGGTATCCCAACCCCGTCCTCTGGCAAAACTCGTTCTCGACCGGGTTCGTCATCAATCCCATCACCGATCCCGCTGGATTGGGACTCACCTTCACGCTGCAGAACGACAGCCGCGGGACGGGGGCTGTCGGCGGCTCGGGTGCCAGCCTCGGCTATGGAGGCACCAACGCCATCCAGAACAGCGTCTCCGTGCAGTTGCAGGCTGCAGGGACGCAATTGCAGGTGGGGCTCGGTTCGAACGGGCAACTGTTCAATCTCGGCCAGCAACTGGTCGCCAATGTGAACCTCGCCGATCCGCTGCAGGTCATTCTGCACTTCGACTCCACCGCGGGCACCCTCGGGATCCAGTTGATCAACACCACCACCGGCGCAACCCCCCTCAGCGTGGCGCTCGACGTCGACCTGCTGTCGATCCTCAACAGCGGCACCGCGCTGATGGGCTTCACCGGGGCCTCCACCGGCGGCTCGTCCAGTGCGTTGTCAGTCACAAACTTCTACTTCGCCTACGGGGCGCCCAACATCACCGCCGGCGACCTCTCGATCACGTCGGGAGGATCGATCGGCACCTCCACTTTGCCCCTCGTCAGCGAGGTACTGGGCACGGGTGAAGTGAACCTCTCGGCGACCGACAACATCACCCTGTTGTCGCTTGTGGGGGACCTCAACGTCGGGACCATCACGGCCGGGGGGACCGCCACGCTGCTGGTCCCCGATGGTTCGGTGGTCGCCAGCAGCGGCACCCCGGCTCCCCAGGTCATGAGCTTTTCGGTGATGTCGTTCGCGGCCGAAGAGGGGGGTGGGTTCCTCCGTGCCGCAGCCGCCCCCCACCACAAGATCACGGCCGACAAACTCGTCATCGACGCCCGCGATTCGGTCGGCCAATCTGACATGCCGTTGGTGACCGAAGTGCGGGAACTGCAGGCCCGGGGAACGACTGGCGATGTGATCATCCACAACACCGGTGATCTGTTGGTGAGTGACTCGACCCGCATTCCGGGGGTGGTCGCGGGGGGGCAGGTGCAGCTCACCACGACCGAACACTTGCTCGTGGATGCAGTCGTCCGTGGTGCGGGAGAGGTCTCGCTCAGCGTTCAGGATCAAGGCCTGGCCAATCAGGCGGTCACCGCCACCTCCCGGGCCCGCATCGAGTCGCTGTCGGGCGGAATCCACATTGAGGCGCCGGATGCCATCCAGTTGCAGCCGGGGTCGGCCGCGGTCACCCACGGGGGGGCCGCCGGAGCATCGGCCTCCCTCGCCCTCACGCGCTGGACCGACGGCGAGTCAGCGTCGTTGATTCAGTCGCAGGGTCGCATCGAAACCGATCACCTGTCGCTGATCGGCGGCAGCCGCGCGACACGGTTTGAGGTCGCTCAATCAGGATTGGTGGGGAATACCAAAGCCCCCACGGTGACCGTGCAAGGCACTGTTGGCAGCGACACGCTGGCCATCACCGATCGCGATGCCACCACCGGCCACACCTTCACCATTTCCGATGCCGCGATCACCAGTGCGCTCGCCAGCTACGCCCAGACCTCGATCGAGTCGGTCCTGCTGGAACTCGGCAACTACGCCGACACGGTCACCATTCAGGGGCTTCAGCAACTCCGGAATGTCGAAGTCCGGGGCAACGGCGGTGATGACCAGTTCCACATGAACTTTCTGGCGGGATCGAGCGCGCAGGTGCTGCTTGCCGGTGGTCTCGGCAGCAATCGCCTCACCTACGACGGAGCGGGCCGCGCGCTGTGGGCCAAGGCGGGGGTGGTGCAGTCGCTCACGTCGCAGGTGCAGCATTCGCAGATGCAGACGCTGGTGCCGCAGAACACCCCGTCGCTCAACGGCACTCCGGTGCTGATGGGGGTCAATGTCGAGGCGCTGCTGGCCGGGCTGGCTCCGACGCAGCGGTATGTGCAGGCGACCTACCTGCAGTTGGTCCAGCGGCTGGCGACCCCCGCCGAGCTGTCGAAGTGGACGGCGTCGATCAACAAGAACCCCAATGACCCCGCCCTCAAGCTGGCGCTGGTGAACTCGCTGTTCGATTCGGACGAAGGGCGGGTCGTGCAATTGAAGGCGTGGTTCCAGACCTTCGTCGGGCGGGCGGCGACGGCAGCCGAGCTGACGACGTGGCTGAGCCAGTACCGGGCGGTGAAGGATCCCCTGCTGATGCAGCAGATGTTCCTGATGAGCAACCTCGTCTCCCAGTACACGCAGACCCTCACCAACACCGGAACCTCCGACGAGCGGTATGTCGAGGGGCTGTGGCGGTTGATGATCGACCCGGGCCATCGCATGACGGCGGCCGAGAGGCAGTCGTGGATCGCCCTGCGGAATCGCCTGGGCCGGACCGGGTTCCTGGCGAACCTGCAGAAACAGACCGCCTACCTGCAATCGCA
>JBKCTR010000317.1:0-10778 GCA_046318755.1 Planctomycetaceae bacterium | reverse complement strand
ACGCGCTGTCAGTCGCTTACGAGTGTCGGCGATTCCCCGACCCTACTTTTCCATCCCGAAGTCTTGGTCGTGCCTCCCGGACTGACCGCGTCCACAGAGCGGGGCGTAAACGAACGCCGATGGAGGACTGCCGACAACTTTGATCCACCGAAGGGGCGTCTTGGCTGACTGCGGGAGATTCCGCCCGATCGATCCCGGTTTCCCTGCCAGGCGGAAGCGTTACGGTATGACCGGACCTGTGGTGGGCCGATTGGAATGGATTGGCCTGGATGCGCGCGAGAGGTGCACGGGACGGTGGAAGCCGCGGGAATGCCTCTGAGCCAAGTCCGATAATGCGTTCAAGTCGTAGTTGCGCAACGCTGTCACGATGAAAGACCAGACATAGGGCACACATTCGCAACAACCGCTACAATCCACCATGGCATTCATTGATTTTCCGTAAACAAACTCAAGTTTATTGGAAACCATTGCGCGTGATGAGGGACCTCTGTAGCCTCTGCATTCGATTCACGGAACACAAATTGGTCCGAGATGAGTCGTATCCATGGGTGTGCGGCGTTCGCGCTCAATCACTGGCCCTAACGAAAAGTTCTTTCTGATGCTGACAACTTTGTTGCGCACCGTGTTTTGTCCCCAATCCATTTGTCGCTTTTTCTGTACTGTGTCCACCCTGCTGGTCGTGTCGGGAGTTTCGGCCCCGAGGCTTCAGGCTGGTACGGTGACGTGGATTGCCCCCACCGACCCCAGTAACTCAAACGCCAATTTCCCTGCCGTGGCGAGCACCTCGTACACAGCCAACTTTGGCATCGCATTCAAGACGGGGTCAGCGGGTCCCTTTTCGATCGACTGGATCAAGCTGGGATTGAATACCTCCGGCATCGCAGCGGGAGGCTATGCCGGACTGTCTGTGGCGCTGCGGAACACCACCAATACGAATGCTTACTCCGCGGCAGCCGGCACGACGTTGTATGCGACCGACGCCGTCACCTTCACGATGCCGGTGGGAACTGCCACCCCCTTCGACGTGGACCTCACCGCGGCGATGCTTCCCAACATCTCCGCCTTCAACATGAGTGCGAATACCGAGTACTCGTTGGTGCTTTACAACGTGTCGGCCAACATTGGCATGGGACGCAGAACCGGTTACGCCTCGCAAACGACCAATAACTTCTACACCACCAGCAATGGGTTCACGATGTTGAATTCGTTTCGAAACAATTCGACGTATTCCAGCAACCCAAACAGTTTTCCGTCGCTGATGATTTCTTTTGGCGAGACGAAGAATCCTCCTGCTGTTCCGGAGCCGAGTACCCTCGCCCTCGCGGGGATGGCAACCCTGCTGGCCGGAAGCGCCTCCCGGCTGCGCCACCGCAAGCGGGGTTGAGCATTCGCAGGGAACGGACCACGCCCCTGGCATGGTCGACTCTGGTGTCTGTGGGGAGCGCGGGGGTGGGGGGAAACCCCTCCCCGCGCCTCCCTTGGCTGCGCCGGCGTCGAATCGATTCCCCCACGAGTGCTGCGCCGCTCGCTCGGTGCGGGCAATCCGTTTCAAACTCCCACGGTGAATCCATCACACCATCCGCCAGGATAGCGAGGAGACAGCGAACGGGCCGGCTGGCTGTTACTGGGCGGACTTCGCGACCACAACATCCAGCTTTCTGGCACTGCAATGCCGCCTGCCCCAGCCGCCCGGCCGGGCGGCTGGCTGAATCCAACTTGCCCCCGCCGCTCCCTCTCGGAGGAGCCCGGGTTGAATTGTCCATCCGACAGAAATAGTCTGTATTCAGCGGGTTCGGATTCCCGGTGCCATCGCACCCCTCCCAGCCCGCCGTCGGCACACGTGCCGACCGTGACCGCGTCTCACCTGCTTCAACCCAGAGTCGCACCATGAATCCGTTGATGGTCTTGCTGACCGCGATCAGCCTGCTGTTCCTGTTTGTGCTGGCGGTGGTGCTGTTGGTGGTGCTGTCGTTCTTTCCCACTTGGCTGCAGGCGTATGTGAGCCGGGCGCGGGTCGGCATGGGTTCAATCATCTCGATGTGGCTGCGCAAAGTGCGCCCCAAAGCGGTGGTCGAATCGAAGATCATGGCGGTGCAGGCGGGGCTCCCCAGCATTTCGACCGAGGCCCTCGAGGCCCACTACCTGGCCGGTGGCAACATCCGGAAGGTGATTCAGGCACTGATCATCGCCCAGCGGGCCCGCATCGATCTCGACTGGAAGACCGCCGCCGCCATCGATCTGGCCGGACGCGATGTCTACGCCGCCGTGCAGACCAGTGTCGATCCCAAGGTGATCGACTGCCCCGACTCCCGCCGCGGCGGCCGGTCGACCCTCGACGGCGTCGCCAAAGATGGCATCCAACTGCGGGCCCGCGCCCGGGTGACCGTGCGGACCAACCTCGCCCAACTCATCGGCGGTGCGACGGAAGAGACCATCATCGCCCGCGTCGGTGAGGGGATCGTCTCGGCCATCGGCTCGTGCGAGACCCACAAGGAAGTGCTCGCCAATCCCATGCTCATCGCCAAGGCGGTGCTCGCGAAGAGCCTCGATTCGCAAACCGCGTTTGAAATTGTCTCGATCGACATCGCCGACATCGACGTGGGAGACAACGTGGGGGCCCGCCTGCAGGCCGACCAGGCCGAGGCCGACACCCGCGTGGCCCGCGCCCATGCCGAAGAAACCCGCTCGGCGGCCATTGCCGTCGAACAGGAAATGAAGGCCCTCACCGCCGAGAACCGCGCCCTCGTGGTGCTGGCCGAGGCGGAGGTACCCCAGTCGGTGGCCAACGCCTACCGCACTGGCCGGCTGCGAGGGACCGCATCGAGTTCCCCCCCCGCCAACACTCCGCAGTAATCCCCTCCCCGTTCCAATCGGCTCGTGGCCCCGGGTCCTTCCCGCGCTGGCATGGGACTCAGGCTGGTGCTGGGAGGTGGGCATTGTGCCCCCGCTGGCGAACAGGTCCAGGGTCGACCGTTGATATCCCCTCAAGTGCAGCACGGCATGACGCACGACACCGCGTTCCAGATCTCGTCTTCCAACCTGCGGTTCGGTTTCGGCTGCACCCGTGAAGTCGGTCTCGATCTGCAGGAATTGGGTGCGCGGCGGGTCATGGTGCTGATCGACCCAGCCGTCCGCCACCAGCATGCGGGCGAGACGGTGGTGGAGTCGCTCCGCGAGGACCACATCGACCACGCGCTCTACACCGACATCGAGACCGCGCCGACCGACGGGGCGTTCCATCGCGCCACTGCCTTCGCGGTCGATGGGCGGTTCGACGCCCTGGTGGCGGTCGGCGGCGGCAGCACCATCGACACCGCCAAGGGAGCCAACCTCTATTCGACCTACCCGGCCGACTTCTTCCATTACGTCAACGCCCCCATCGGAAAGGGGCAGCCGGTCCCTGGCCCACTCAAGCCGCTGATCGCCATTCCCACCACGGCGGGAACCGGCAGCGAGACCACCGGGACGGCGATCTTTGACTGGAAAGAGAAGCACGTCAAAACCGGCATCGCCCACCGGTACCTGCGCCCCACCTTGGGAATCGTCGACCCCGACAATACCCGCAGTCAGCCCCCCGCCGTCGCCGCTTCCACCGGGCTCGACGTCCTCAGCCACGCGCTCGAGAGCTTCACCGCGATCCACTACACCGCCCGGCCCACCCCAGCCCGGCCCATCGAGCGCCCCGCCTACCAGGGGAACAACCCCATCAGCGACGCCTGGGCCCTGCAGGCGCTGCGAATGGTGCGCGATTACCTCGTGTGGGCCGTCCGCGACACCTCCGATGACGAAGCCCGCTACCAGATGGCCCTCGCGTCGTCGATCGCCGGGATTGGGTTCGGTAACGCCGGGGTTCACTTGCCGCATGGCATGTCGTACCCGGTCGCCGGTCTCGTGAAGCGGTATCAGCCCCCTGGCTTCGTGGTCGACCATCCTCTGGTTCCGCATGGCATCTCGGTGATTCTCAACACCCCGGCCGTGGTGCGGTTCACGGCCGAGACCGATCCCCACCGGCACCTCGTGGCCGCCGAGGCACTGGGGGCCGCGATCGACGGGGTCCCCCACTCCCAGGCCGGCGAAACCCTGGCCGAGGTCATCCTCAAGTTCATGCGCGAACTCAACATGCCGAATGGACTGGCGGCCGTGGGCTATACCCCTGCCGACATTCCCGCCCTGGTCGAGGGAACCCTGCCGCAGCACCGGGTGACCAAGCTCTCTCCCCGCCCCGCGAGTGCCGACGATCTGGCCCAACTCTTCCGCGACTCGCTGACGCTGTGGTAGCCGGGCTGCCGCAGTCCTGGGTGGGCGCAGCACCCGTCTGGCAGCATCCCTCTGGCAGGCACTGTCCACCAGGCACCGAAACACTTCCCCCACAGCCCCAGACGATCGTCCCCGAACGACTTGGAATCCGCCCGTTTGCATCTCCACAAATGCAGGGGTATTCTCGATAGAGGGGGAGTTTCTGTGGGAGGTCAGCGCCCCGACCCGGTTCCCTGCTCCCCCACGGTCGGCCTGCCTGCGCTGCCCGTCTCTCATCGGTCCCTGTTTCACGACCTCCGGAATCGACACCGTGACGTCCCCCCTCTGTCGCCTGGGATCATGGGCGTTGCTGATCCTGCTGGTCACCGCCGGTTGCGTCGAGAAACCAGCCGTTCCTCCAGGCCCCACTCCTGCGAAGACCGGTCCGGCGACAACCACCACACCGGCCGTTGCCGGTTCCAGCAAGGAATCCGAAAAGGGATCGGAGACCACCGAGGGAGGAGCGGGACGGAGGCCCCGATTGCGCCGGCTGGGAGAAACCGGCGTCGGTCAGGCGACGGCGGCCGACCTCGCGTTGCAGCCAGACGACTGGTTTGAGGATGTCACCCCCCGCACCGGCATCCAGGCGACCTACCAGAATGGTCGTGAGGCCGAACGGTTCTTCATTCTCGAAAGCCTCGGGGGAGGGGTCGCGATGGTCGATTTCGATCTCGACGGCGACCTCGATCTCGCCTTCTCGGGGGGGGGAAGCTTTACCAAGGATGATCCGGTGGTCATCTCGGGACGCCCCTCGCTGTTCTACCGCAATGACGGCGACTGGCAATTCGCCGAGCGGACCTCCGCCGCCCGGTTGGCCGAGACCCCCGATTACTCCCACGGCTTCACCGTGGTCGATTACGACTCTGACGGCTGGCCCGATCTGTTCCTGAGCTGCTACGGGCAGAGCCGGTTGTATCGCAACCAGGGGGACGGCACGTTTGCCGAACCGATTCCCGCCGATCAGTTCCCCGCGTTCGGCTGGGGCACTTCGGCCGGCTGGGGAGACATCGACCGCGACGGCCATCCCGACCTCTACCTGGGGCATTACCTCGACTGGGATCCCTCGAAGGAACAGGTGTGCAAAGACGCCCTGGGTCGTCGCGATGTCTGCGGCCCCGCGAAGTATCCCGGTGCCATCGGGAAGTTTTTTCACAACGAGGGAGACGGCACCTTCACCGATTGGTCGCAGCGGGTGGGGCTGGTCCCCGGAGTGAAGGGACTGGGAGTGGCGGTCTGCGACTTCGACGACGATGGCTGGATCGACTTCTATGCCGCGAATGACGAAACCCCCAACCAACTTTACCTGGGGCAACCGGGAGGGAAGTTCGTCGAATCGGGCAAGGAGTCGGGGGTGGCCTTCAATGAGTTCGGGGTCGAAGAGGGAAGCATGGGGTTGGGGGTCGACGATTTCGACGGCGACGGCCGACCCGACATCTGGGTGACCAACTTCGAAAACGAAGACAACGCCCTGTATCGCAACCTGGGGGGAGGGCAGTTCAAGCATGCCTCGGTGAAGGCGGCAGTCTCGGGACAGTCGCGCATGATGGTGGGCTTCGGCACACTGATGCTCGATTTCGATGGCGACACCTGGCCCGACCTGTTCGTCTGCAATGGGAACGCCGTCTACAGCATGGGCCAGGCCCCCTACGAACAGAAACCACAGTTGTTCCGCAATCTCGCCGGGGCCCGGTTCGAAAACGTCTCGCGGCAGGGAGGGGCTTACTTCCGGACCGAGCACGTCGGTCGCGGAGTCGCGGCGGGGGATCTTGACCTCGATGGGGCCGTCGATGTGATCGTTACCCACCAGGGACAACCGGCGACCATTCTCAAGAACCGCCGCCCCGCGGCCAATTGGGTGAAGGTCCGCCTGCGGTCCCTCCAGGGAGCCCCCGAGGCGGTGGGGAGCACGGTGACCCTGCGGACGGGTCCCCGTTCGGTCGTCCGGCAGGTGACGCAGGGGGTGGGCTATCTCTCTCAATCGGATCTCGAGATCTGCTTTCCCCTGCCAGAGGGCACCGCCTCGGCCGACGTCGAGGTGCGGTGGTTGGGACGCGGGCAGGAACGCTACGTCGGTCTCACAGCACAACAACGGCACTTGCTGATCGAAGGACGGGGCGCGGAATGACAACCGCCGAGACCGAACCAAAACCCGTGCGGCGGGGTCCTCTGGCGTGGATCCTGGGCTTCGTGCTGGTGGCACTGCCGCTGGCGGCAGGCTGGTGGTACGCCCGCAATCTGACGCAACCGCCTGCCGCCCCCCCCCGCACCCCGGCTGAGAAACTGACCGCTGCCCTGCAGGTTGTGTCGACCGACGCCGGTCAGGCCAAAGGCCTGCTGCGTGAGGCGCTCGACGAGTCGCGGGGGGAATTCGATGATGCCGAACTGGCCCTGGCGACCATTCTGGTGTCGGAAGAGCACTGGGACGACGCGGCGGGGCTCTTCGCCCAGGTCGACCCGGCGAAATGCCGCAGCGATCTGTTGCTGTCGTTCGGACGCCAGGCGCAGGCGCGGGGGAAGTTTGCCGAGGCGCTCCGGGCGCTCAATCCCCTGCGCGAGCGGGAAGGGGCCGAGAGCATCGCCGCCCTCGAGGTGCTGGTTCCCATTCACCACGACCTGAAACAGTCGGTCGAAGAGGTCGACTGCATGCAGGAACTGGCCGAGCGCGACCCGCGTGAGCCAGCCCGCTGGTGGATGCTGATTGACCTGCTGACCCGCAAGCAGGCCACCCACCTGGTGATTGAGGCGATGCAGGAGGCGTTGAAGCAGGAACTGCCCGAGAAAGACCATCGCGAACTGCATCACCGCCTGATCGAGACGCTGATGTTCTCGGGAGACGCGCCCCAGGCACGAGTCGAGGTCGACAAACTCGCGCAGGAGGAAGATGCCAACTCCACCCGCATGTTGGTGCACTTCGCCAATCTGCATCGCATGGAGGGGAATTTCGACCTGGCGATGCAGTCGCTCGAGCAGGCGATTCCCCAGATGAGTCCCGAGAAATTCCGCGAGGCCATTCGGTTGCGGGCGATCCTCAATCTCGACCTGGGGAAATTTGCCGAGGCTGTTCGCGACCTCGAGCAGGCGGTCGATGAAGAGCCCTTCGACCAAGTGGCCCACAGTAAGCTGGGAGACGCCTATCGCGGGGTGGGGAACACTGAGAAGGCCGACTACCACACGAACTTCGCCGAGTCGATCAAGCGGACCCGCACCGAGATCACCCGCCTGATGGGGCTGCTCGACCGGGAACCAGACCGGCTGGAGACCTTCGATGAACTGGCCGAGCTGCACCGCAGCCTCAACGAAAACGACACCGCCCTCGCCTGGGAACGCCGGGGCCGGCAGGCCCGCAGCCGCAAGTCGACCCGTGAGGCAGCGCCAGTCAAGAACCGCTGAAACGAGCGGGCCAACACCCGTAATCGGACGACGGGGCGTGCGATCCGACGGTCACGTCCGACTTGGGCCTTTCCCTGATCCAGGCGATTCGGCGGTGGTTGAGACTAGCCCTGTCCTCAACATTGGTCGGCTCACTTCCCCAAGTCCCAGAAGCGGTTGGTGGAGTTGCGGCAGACGGGCGCTGCGCGGAGCAGCCGTGGTGTAACCCCTGGTACTGTTATCTCCCTCCCCGGGCGATCCATTTCGCGGATTCGTGCGAAAACGATGATCAGGGTCAACCGGAACGGCCAACCCGGAACGAGCCGAATCCATCGCTCCATTTCCCGTACAGCCGGTAACGACCCGCGTCTGAATCACTTGATCGATCGTTGCGATGAATCGATGAGCAATCGCGCGCAATGTCCTGAAAACCATGTGCATGATTCCGGCAAGCGGCTCCGGCCGACGTGGGGGCCATGGTGATCGGACCGGGACCACTGGCACAACGGCCCTCAGCCTTTGCTACAAACCGTTCGCCGACCCACCGCCTACCGCGCAGAGGTGACTTCTCTCAGCCGCTCATTGCCACATCGGCGGCTACCCGGGGAAGGCGATCCCCAACAGGAGCTGAACCCTGACAGTGGTTCCTTTCGTCGTGGGCTCGCTTGATCATCGATCCGCAATCATGAGACAGGGTGTGGAAAGCACACCTGACAGGATAGAGATCGTGATGGGGATGGCGACCTGGGGTAGTCGCATGCGCGACAACCCCAGGCTGAGGGAAGTACCCCTGACGGGGAAGTTTTAGGGTGGGCGCGGTGGTTGTTAGTGGGAACTGTACGAACACGCGGCGGGATCACGGAATCGATCGTTTCCTTGATCCAAAGAGCAATCGCGATGAATGCCCTCAGAAGTCTGCGAATGATTTTGGCGAGCCGCCTAAGACCGGAGGGCGGCCCGAGGCGACAGGTCACGTGGGGACAACTCTGCTGTGCCTCGCTCCAGAGAATTCCGGTGCAATCGAGCACCAAAGGTCCCGGAAAGGTGGGAAGTCCTCGTTGGGGAAGCCCGGCGACCGCGGGACAGGCGGGCAGTCCCTGCGGAATTGGGCAGATGCATGTGACGTTCTGGGCCAGCCAATCGGCCAAGGCAGGCCTCGGCGGATCTTCCCAGTTCCTGTCGTCGAATGGCTGGAGACCACACGAATCGATGACCTTAACCAGCACGATCTCCAGCAGAGCATCGGTGCCCGCCGGTGCCCTGGCATACCACGGACCACGGAGAGACCGACTTGAAGGAAGATGGTCGTCATCGACGTTCCTTTGCCGGTCGACTCCGTGTTGAGTTGAGTTGACGTCGAGAGCCAAAGTGGCGGTTTCGGACAACAGCGTGGCAATGTTTCCCAATCGCCATTTGACAACGCTGCGAAAGGTGAATGAACTGAGTTCGCTGTCCGCCCTCTTGAACCCCACTGCCGTTTTTGGAACTCCAAGGAATTCCGCTGCGGTACACGAGTTCCCGCGCCCTCACAGCCCGGAACGCTTCAGAGAACACCCAGCTGGTGTGAGTGTCCTGGTTGTCAAATACCGGCACACTCGTTTTGTCAAGGCCAACGAGATCGTCGCCGACAGTGGGGCTGCGATGCGTGACGGGAGACATCCGTCATCCCCTTTTCGTCGGCCACGCAGAGGTGACCGGCTTGACTCCCCCCGTTGAGCCATCTTACAACCCGTGTTCGGTTTCTTTCGCAGAGAAGCTAAGTCAGTCGTTCATGCGGCCTGCGTACGAAATCAGACCACATTGACCGGCCTGGTTCGCCAGCGTCGTTCCGTTCGTAAACCCATCCGATTCACACAGTCACGAGAAGTCCGTTTATGATTCCGTTCGAGTTGCGTCGATTTGCCGCGCGTCTGTGTTCTGGCTCGAAGACTGGCAAACGCCGTCGCAGCCGGCCGCGCCGCGGGTTCGTGCAGCCCCTGGAAAGCCGGGTTATGCTCTCGGTCGGACTCGTGGAAGATATCAACACGTTCGGATTGCGCAGCAATCCCAACTTTCTCACCGACGTCAACGGGACGCTGTATTTCACGGCCCACGACGGGACCAACGGCTCTGAACTGTGGAAGAGCGACGGGACCTCGGCCGGAACCGTGCTCGTCAGGGACATTTACAATGGCAGCACCAACAGCAATCCCAAGTATCTCACCAACGTGAACGGGACACTGTATTTCCGCGCCAACGAGGGCACCACCGGCGTTGAACTGTGGAAGAGCGACGGAACCTCGGCCGGTACCGTGCTCGTCATGGACATTGGCAGTGGCGCCAGCGACAGTAGTCCCCAGTTTCTTACCAACGTGAACGGGACACTGTATTTTCGGGCCACCGACGGCATCACCGGCGATGAACTCTGGCGAAGCAACGGAACCTCGGCCGGAACCGTGCTCGTCAGAGACATCAACAACTCTGGCACGATCGCCAGTGCTCCCCAGAGTCTCACCAACGTGAATGGGACGCTGTATTTCCGGGCCAACGACGGCACCAACGGCTATGAACTGTGGAAGAGCGACGGTACCTCGGACGGAACCGTGCTCGTCAGAGACATTCGCGGTGGCAGCACCAACAGCAATCCGAAGTATCTCACCAACGTGAACGGGACACTGTATTTCCAGGCCACCGACGGGACCAACGGCTATGAACTGTGGAAGAGCGACGGGACCTCGGCCGGAACCGTGCTCGTCAGGGACATTTACAATGGCAGCACCAACAGCAATCCGAAATATCTCACCAACGTGAACGGGACACTGTATTTCCGCGCCAACGAGGGCACCAACGGTGATGAACTGTGGAAGAGCGACGGAACCTCGGACGGAACCGTGCTCGTCATGGACATTAACAGTGGCGCGACCACCAGCATGCCCCAGTTTCTCACCCACGTGAACGGCACACTGTATTTCCAGGCCAACGACGGAATCACCGGCTATGAACTGTGGAGGAGCGACGGCACTAACGGCACTGAACTGTGGCAGAGCGACGGGACCTCGGCCGGAACCGTGCTCGTTCGAGACATCCAAAGTCGCATCAACACCAGTGATGAAGGTGGAGGCCAGGGTCCCGCG
>JBKCTR010000316.1:0-2124 GCA_046318755.1 Planctomycetaceae bacterium | reverse complement strand
CCAGGCGGCCGTACCAGGCCACTCCCGCCTTGAGATTCGGGTTGTGCGCGGCATACAGCCAGACAATCCGCCCCCCCCAGCAGAAACCGGTCGCACCCAATTTCGTCGTGTCGGCTTTCCCGGTGGTCTTGGCCCAGGCGACCGCCGCGTCGAGATCGCTCATCACCTGCTTGTCGGGAACCTTGGAAACCACCTTGCCGATGATCTCGCTGAAGTCGGTCATCTTCGAAACATCGCCCTGACGCGCGTACAACTCGGGAGCGACCGCGAAATAGCCGAGTTTGGCGAAGCGGCGGCAAATGTCCTTGATGTGTTCGTGAACCCCGAAGATTTCCTGGATGACCAACACGGTGGGGAACGGCCCCCCCTGCGCCGGCATGGCCCGGTAGGCGGGAATGCTGCCGTCGCCGACGGGGATCTTCACTTCGCCCGCCTCCAGGCCGGCGGTGTCGGTGGTGATCGTCTGGGCCGAGACGGGCTGTACCGCCAGGGCGAATCCCGCCGCCAGGGCGGTCATCACGAAGTCGCGGCGGGTGACATCGAAGATCGGCTGCAGGGAAGTCAGATCGGGGGGCATGGCGCGGCTCCTGAGGCAAGAGGGACAGAGCAGGGGGCTGGGCCAGAGACAGAGACCGGCCGACAATCCCCTGCGGTTCTGAGAATAGCGCCAGCGCCCGCAATCGGTCAAACTGGAGAGTGGCGGCGCGGGCTGAGCCATGGCGTCGCGCCGTCGCCACCAGGGCAACCACGAGAGTAGAATCGGGGTTCACGGCCGTGCTGGCCGAACGGCCGAGAGCTCCCCTCCCGTGTTCCTCACGCCAATTCGCATGAAGTCTCCCGCATCCAACGCCTGGCGCGGACTGCTGCTGATCATCGCCGCAGCCGCCATTCCCACCGCCGTGCGTCACTGGAGCGGATCTTCCAAGACCGGGACCCCGTCCGGCGAGCGCTGTGCTTCGGGCGAACCACTGATCTCGATGCTGCAGCAGGTTTCGCAGCCACCGGCCCCTGGTCTGGCGGTCCTCCAAACCGACACCCCACCCGAGAAAGAGGGGCCGGGCGACGCGGGGGCCGATCCCCGGGCCGCGAAGCCGGCGCTGGGGCGCATCCGGGGGCTGATCCGGTTTCGGGAGCGATCGCCACTGTCGCCCGTGGCGAATCTCGCTGGCGAAAAACGGCCGCTGTTGCGGATCGATCCCGAGACGCGCGCGTTGGCCGACGCCGTGGTGTTTTTGGCCGATGGCAACAAGCTGCCGCTGCCTGCGGACGCTCCCCCCGCAGTCGACCCGGGGGGGACGGGCAAACCGACCAAAGCCACCGCAAAAGGGGTTGCCGTGCAGGCGGTCATGGACCAGAAAGACCACGAGTTCACTCCCCGCATCGTGGCGATTCGCGCCGGGGCCGGAGTGCGTTTCAAGAATTCCGATGTCGCCAATCACAATGTGCATGGGCATGGGCTCGACACCAAGAACCAGTTCAATGTGTTCACCGGCGGAGGGGGCAGCCATGTCCAGCGCTTCCGGGCCGAGAAAGGGCACCGCCCCATCCGCATCGGTTGCGACATCCATCCCTGGATGCAGGGCTGGGTGTTCGTGTTTGAGCACCCGTGGTTCGCCATCACCAACGAAGCCGGTGAATTCGAGCTCGCCGACGTTCCTGTCGGGCGGCATCGGCTGACCGTTCGCCAGCCCGATGCCCAGCTCGAATTCACCCGTGAAGTCGAAGTGACTGCGCAGGAAATGCTGCACATCGAGATCGACCTGCCCCCCGCCTCCGGTTCCGCGAAGTCGGATTGAGGGGGAACGGCCGGCGGGTGGCAGGGCCCACAGCAGCGGCTGGAGGACTGCAGACACCATCGGACGGAAGTGTCCCCACGGGCCCCCCCGCGGCATCGCCACTCGCTGGGACCGCCAGTACAATCACGGTTTTCGGTTTCTCCGCTCGACTTGTCTGAAACAGGAGTGTTTCTCCCGTGAGTGTCCGTCTTTGGAGTTGCGGTCTGTGGGGCTGTCTGATCGGCCTGGCGTGGGTGGCCCCAGCCTGGTCGGCCGACAAGGTCGCCGACCGCCGTTATGAACAGCGTGCTGAAATCGCCCCCATCGTGGGGAAGCCCGCCGCGGCCGA
>JBKCTR010000315.1:0-5356 GCA_046318755.1 Planctomycetaceae bacterium | reverse complement strand
GTCGGTTTTCTGTGGTTCCTGAGGGGCAGGCGGGGGGCCGCACAACCCATCCATTCCGCCAATTCCAATACTCCGTCGGCCAACTCCACCTGCACTGGGGCGTGCCGTGGCGAACTGCTTGGCGGGGGTTGAAGACGGCCTGTAGTATTTTCGAGTGTTCTTCATGCCCGCAGAGGACAACTTGGACTTGGTTGTGGGGCTCAGAGTGTGCTGGGACGATTCCAGGCCAGAGGGAGTGACTGGCGATGGGACTTTTTCGGCGTCGGAAGCGGTTCTACTTCCTGCACATTCCCAAGACGGCAGGATCATCGTTGGGGCAAGCCCTGGTGACCCAGTACCGTTCCCAGGAGGTACTGAACTGCCCCCTGGAAGATCTGCTGCGGATGGATCTGCCGCAAATTCAGTCACGACGGGCCTATTGCGGCCATTGGGGGATCAGCTTCGACAGTCTGCTCGGGCAGCCCATCCCAACGATCAGCGTCTTACGCGATCCCTTCGAACGAGTCGTCTCGGCGGTCCGCTACAGTCAGCGCGAGGGACTGCCGCGCGAGTTTCCTGAAATTCGGGAGGTCTTCGCCCGTGGTGATTGGAACGAAATCGTGCATCACCCCGTGATCTCTGGATTGTTGGAAAATATCCAGTGCCTGTATCTCGGCTCGAAAATCGACTTGCGTCCCTATCTGACCACACCCCCGCCCGGGATCACCCCCAGCGGTGAGCCACTTCCCTTCCTCGAATACTCTTGGGCAAAACAACGTCTCGACGGAGGTCTTCCCTGGGATCAAGTGGCGGCGGAAGCGAAGCGTCGCCTGGATCAACTTGAGGCGGTGGGGATTTTTGAGCAACTGCCAGAAACCACTCACAGCTTGTGCAGGCTCTTGGGGCTGCGCACCCCCCCGGTTTTACCCCAGAAGAAAGTTTCGCCAGAGCGGCTCGGTGGCGATCCGTCCAACTATCGGGAGTCGCTCGAGATCCCGGCGGATGCGGTGCGCCGGATTGATGAGTTGACGGAGCGCGATCGCGAGTTGTACGAGTACGCCCAGGCGCGGTTCACCCGCCAATTGGCCGAGCGCCGGCGTTCATTTTGGCCCGTTGTGTTGACGCCGTCCAACTCGCGCCAGGTGGCCCCCGGTGACTGAGTCAGTCCCAATCGTCGATTTTTTCGAGATGGGGAGATCAAGGGAGTTGAACAGTTCCGTTCACGAGTTTTCAAAGTCCCCGGCACTGGCCGAAGCGAAAAGTCGGGCGTTGGCGTTTTTTCGCGCGGAACAGGGGGACCATGATCATTGTCCCATCCAACTGTTCCACCCCGACAGACCCACCCGAACGGTCTTCTCGACATCCTACGCCGCCCTGGCGCTCAGCGCGGACCCATCACCCGAGTCGGTCGCCATCCGGCGGCGGCTGGTGGCCTTTCTTCAATCGCAACGGGAATGGCCCGGACTGTGGCGTTACTGGGGGCTTCAGTCGCTGGTGCCATGCGATCTCGATGACTGCTCGCTCGGCCAGATTGTGCTGCGATTGCACCAGGTTCCCTGCCTGCGGATCGATTGGCTAGTGGCGCTGCATCGGCTGCCCGCAGGGATGTTCCTGGCCTGGATGATGCCCGGCAATGTCTGGACGCTCAACCCCCTCTACTGGCTGCTGTGCCTGCGCGAGCTCACCCCCAAGCGACTGTACTTCCGCTTTTGGGGACCGTGGAAGCAGGCGGGCAAGAGCCATCTGCGCCAATACCATGTGATCTCGAACGCCCATATCGTGCACAACCTGGGAGAGACGCCGGTGTCGGCCCCGGCGATCGACTGGATTGTCGACACGGTGCGCCAGGGGGTGGAGTTCGAGCGGGAAATCTATTACCGCGATCCCGAGTTCCTGTACCTGGCGATTGGTCGGGCTTTCACGGGGGGCATCACCCGGTTCGGTTCTTTGGCAGGGCTGATTGCCGAGCGGATCGAACGGCGGGCGACCGCGGCCGGCCAAGTGGGAGCGTCGGCCTTCACCACGGCGGCCGCCTGTGCCGCGCTGCTGCACTTGGGGATCTGCGGCCCATTGGTCGAGCGGGGAATCGGGTGGCTGTTGTCTCAGCAGGCGGCGGATGGTGGCTGGCCGGGGTCCCCGTTGGACTACGACGGACCTCCCCCATCCATCACGGGTTGGGGCTCGCGTGCCTTGACGACAGCCGTGGTGGTCGAGGCGCTGGCGCTTTATGAATCGGGGCGGCGGGACATGTCGGCTCCCGCGCCCGTCGGGGTGGAGCGCTGAGATCTGGCCGACAGTCTTTGACGCAGCCGGCCCAGCAGCCTGCGGAACAGCATCCACGCTTCCCGAAACCACCATCCGGCGCGCGGGGTCGACGTCGCCACCACCAACCACAGCACGGCATTCCACCCGTCCTGGGCAAAGGCCGCTGCCAGGCAAGCGAGTGGAAAGAACATGTCGTAATACTCAAACAAAACCAGTCGGTCGTGGGGACGGGGGTCGACCACCACGATCGGCTGTCCCGAGAGTCGGTTCCGCAAGAGATCGGTGAACAGACAAATCGCCAGGCCGATCCAGGGGGCGGGGTGACCAAGACAGATCAACAGGCCCAGCAGCGCGGCGCATTCGAGGGGGAATAGAACCCAGTGCACCAGTCGCCGTACTCGTTGTGGGGCGGCCTGCACGGCAAACGTCACCACCCCCGCCTCGCGGTCGGAATCATGATCGCGCAACTGATGCCACAGAATGCTGCGCAAGCCGACGAGAAAAGACCAAACACCCACCAGCGCGATCCACAGACTGGGGACCGGGCGAGCCGCTCCAGCGCCGGCCACCAGCACCGCCAGCAGGTTCGGCAGCAGGCTTTCCCCCAGGGCGATGGCCAGAATGCCCCACCCCGCTCGGCTCTTGAGCCGGATGGGAGGAACGGAATAGAGGGCGAAGACCACCCAATTCGCCAGGTAAATCGCGAACTGCGCGGGAAACTTCCAGAGGGTCCCCAACAGAACCCCCCCCGGACCCAGACAGGCCAGAAACAAAGCGGCCACCCGTCCGCGTGACAGCCCCTCGAGTTGGTTGCGTTTGCCGGCGATGCGGTCTTCGTGCAGATCGCAGAGGTCATTGATCAAACTGGCGAACATCGCGACCAGCACCAGGGCGGCCACCAGGAACAGCCAGGTGCTCCACAGCCTGGCGGGAGAGACCTCCAGTTCGATCGCCGTGGCGTAGCCTGTCGCCAGAATCATCGCCACTTTGTAGGTCCACCAGTCGTGGGCCCGGATCACCGCGGCCCAGCCGGCCAGACGCGTTCCCCAGCCCACACCAGCGGGAGACCGAACGAGGGGCGCCGCGTCTCCGTCGGCTTGTCCACCGTTCACGAAGAGAGTCTCCCGGGGCCGATGATTCGCAGGGGTACCCCTCGGCCCGGTGTCAGAATCACACCACGTCGTCGAGGCCGCTCCACACGCGAGTTGGCCAGGACAAATTCGTGATTCAACAACAGTGTCGCCAGGGCCACCTTGATCTCCAGCATCGCCAGGGCTTCGCCAATGCAACGTCGGGCCCCGGCCCCAAACGGCATGAACTCAGACAGCGCGTACTTGCGCTCGAGAAAGCGTTCTGGACGGAACTGGTCTGGCTGCGGATACAAATCGCCGCGCTGATGCAGCAGGTAAATGCAGCCGGCGATGCGGCACCCCTGGGGAAATCGCCAGCCGTCAATTTCGAGGTCGGCCCGCGGAATGCGCACGAAGGTGAACGGGACCGGAGGATGGATGCGCAACGTTTCCTGACAGACGGCTGTCAGATAGGGAAGCCGCGCCAGATCGGAGGGGGGGGCGTCGGGAGCGACCTGCGCCAGTTCCTCCAGCACTCGCTGCCGAACCTCGGGTTCGCGATGGATCCAGTACAGCCCCCAGGCCATCACTGTCGAGGTGGTTTCGAGACCCGCCAGCAGCAGGGTGATCAGTTCATTGCGCAGTTCGAGCGGCGTCATCGCCGCCCCACTGTCGTCCCGGGCCGCCATCAACAGCGAAAGCACATCGGTGCGCGATGACCCACTCTCGGCCATTCGGTCGGCAATCTCGGACTGCAGCAGCACATCGAGTCTGCCACGGCGCTGAAGGAATGTTTTCCAGGGGCCCCAGTTTCGCTGCAGACGCTGGTCGTACAGCAGGGCCGACCACCACGGCGAAGCGAACGTGTCGAAGACTTCGGTCAGCAATTGGCGAATTTCTTCAAACCGCTCTCCCCGTCCGAGTCCAAACACGCTTTGCATGATGACCTGCAGCGAGATCTGCTGGGTGAGGCGGTGGGCCCGAAAAGTCTTGTTGAGGGGCTGCCGGGCCGACTCGTGCCGCGTGATCTGGGCAATGAGGTCGCCGTAAATGTGGAGCCGTTCGCCATGGAAGGGGGGCAACAGCAGGCGGCGGCGGCGTTGGTGCGCTTCCCCTTCGAGGGTGACGACCGACGTGTTGCCGATGAGGGATTCGAGCACGGCGATGCCGTCGCCGGGGGCGAACAATTCCCGCCGGTCGTGGGCGAACAAATACTGCAGGATGCGGGGTTGCTGGACGAAGATGACCCGGTCACTCCCACTGCCCGAAATCGAGGTCGCGAAACAGTCGGGATCGGTCTGCGTGCAGTCCTGCATGTAGCGCACCGGGTCGAAGACCCAGCGCACAGCCTGCAGCCAGGGAGCACTGGGCACATGCGGGACTTCTCGGGGGGGCATCTGGAAAGACCTCTCAGTCGCCACAGAAGGAGAACAACCGTGATGTGTAAATCGGCGACCGAAGACTCAGGCGGAAGGGGCTGGTGGGGTGGGCTGACCCGGTCCACGCCCGAGCAAAGTCTGTAGCCGATTCGCGAAGTCTTCGCACGGATCGGATGGAAACAGGCTACGAATGTGCCTGGAGGCGGCCATCCCCAGGGCGGGCCATTCCGAGCGTCGTTGCCAGGCCCGTTCCAGGGCGTCGTCGACCGCGGCCACCGTGGCCGCGATCGCCAGAAACCCATGTTGGCCATCGTGCATGACTTCGGCGGTTCCACCGGCATCGGACACAATGACGGGGCGGCCGCACATCATGGCCTCGACCTGGGCGAGGGGGAGCCCCTCGGCCCGGGAGGGGAGGACGAGTGCGTGGTGGGTTCGCCAGATCTCGGTGGGATCGGTGAAACCGGGGAAGCGAACATTGGTCAATCCCAGCCAATTCGCCATTTCCTGGATCCCGACCGACATGGGACCCTCTCCGTAGAAACTCAACTCCACGGGGCGCTGCCGCCACTTTTCCTGGGCCAGCACCTGCAGCAGCACATCCTGAGACTTCTCAAGAGGCCAAATTCTTGCGACACAAGCCAGTCGCCAGACATCGGTTGA
>JBKCTR010000314.1:0-7917 GCA_046318755.1 Planctomycetaceae bacterium | reverse complement strand
GTTTTGGCCCGGGATCGTTTTGGCCCGGGATCGTTTTGGCCCGGGATCGTTTTGGCCCGGGATCGTTTTGGCCCGGGATCGTTTTGGCCCGGTGGTGTTTTCGTCCGGTGGTGTTTTCGTCCCGGCACTTGGGCTTGGTCGGTCGCCCAGGGCCAGGCACGGTCTGTCGATTGATGCTTTCGTCTGTGGATCCACCCCACCGTCAACGGGCAACTCGACTGGTGAATTGCCGCCGGTTGCGATACTTATGCATTGGGAGGGACTGACTTTCCCCCCGGATTCTCCGCTCTGGCAGGTGACATGGACGTGGTTGTTGGCGAGTCGGAATCTGGTTCGTCCGCGCAAACCCCGGTCGGGCCGCGCGCAGCCAGTCTTGGAACTTTCCTGCGACGCCGCGTGACGGGCCTCGCGATCGCCGGTTGTCTGGTCTGGCTGTGGCTGATCCCCGCGCTGGCTCTCGCGGGCGAAGTCCGACTGAAGAACGGGCTGGTCCTGCGAGGCACCCCCGTCAAGGTCGAGACGCTCTATACCGGGCCCAAGAAACCCAAGCCCAACACCGAGATTGTCGCCCAGCCCATCCTCATGGTCAGCCAACCGGTGCGGCGGTACTTTCTGCCCCGGTTCCAGGCCGAAGAGGTGGCCCTCGATGCCGATCTGGGTCGGGAAGAACGCTACACCCTCAAGCACGAGCGCCGCTCTGGATCGAACCGCGAATTGGCTTTGGTGGGGAGCTATCTGGAGGATCCTCCCCCGTTCGACGAGTTTGGCCGCCGCAGCGTGCGGCTGCAGGGGCCCCATGGAGAACTGGGGATCATTCAGGGGATCAGCGAGCTGACTCCCGAGACAGCCCGGCTCAATGCGCTGAACTACAAGTGGGAGACCGCCCTGCCGACCACCTCGATCCCCACGGATCAATTGGAGGCGATCTTGCGGCGGGTGACCGACCGCACCAATCTCGATCAGCGTCTGAAGCTCGCTCGGTTTTTCATCCAGGCGCAGTTGTACCCCTTGGCCGAGCGGGAACTGGTCACCATCAGCACCGACTTTCCCGACCAGGCGAAGATCATCGCGGGGGTGCGGCAGAGCCTGGCGCAGGATCGTGCCCAGCGGATTGTGGCAGAGCTCAAACTGCGGCAGCGCGGCGGGCAGCATGCGTTTGTGAATGGGGCGTTGAAACAGTTTCCGGCCGAGAATGTCGCCCCCACGATTCTGCGTGAGGTCCGCGAACTGCAGGGGGCGTACGACGAGTCGCTGGCGAAGTCGGTCCGGGTCCGCGACCTGCTGGCCGACCTGCAGTCGGAATTGGAAGACGCGACCCTGGCCGACCAGGTGGCCCCGCTGCGCATCGAGTTGCTGGCCCAGCTCAACCATGCGGCGATGCCGCGGCTCGAGGCCTTCCTGAACCTGTCGGGAGATGCCAGCCTGCCGGCGGCCGACCGGTTGGCCCTGGCCCTCTCGGGGTGGGTCGTGGGAAGCGACAACGCCACCACCGATCTGCCCCAGGCGATCGCGCTGTGGCAGGCCCGTTCGTTGGTGGTCGACTACCTGAGGAGCCAGACCGACAACGAGATCGATCGGTCGGAACTGCTCGAACAACTGCGGCTGCTGGAGGGGGTGGGGCCCCAGCGGATTGCGCAGTTGCTGCCGCTGCTGCCCGATCCGCTCGATGCGCTGGGAGCCTCTCCCGGACAGATCGTTACGCTGAACCCCACAGGCCCCCGCGAGGAACTCAACGTCCGGTATGCCGTCTACCTGCCCCCCGAGTACCGCCCCGAGAACGCCTATCCGGTGATCGTTGCGCTGCATGCCCAGGGACGCACCCCCGAAGATGAGGTGGTCTTCTGGGCGGGAACACCCGAGCGACCGGGGCAGGCGTCGCGGCATGGTTACATTGTCGTGGCGCCGCATTACACGACCCGCGAGAATCAGTCGCAATACGATTACAGCGCCCGCTCGCAGGCGCTGGTGCTCGAAGCGCTGAGTGATGTGGGGCGGCGGTTCCATGTCGATCACGACCGTGTCTTCCTCACCGGGCACCTCATGGGGGCCGATGCGGCTTTTGAAATCGGCATGTCCCACTCCGATCTGTTCGCCGGGATCGTTCCCATCGCCGGCGTCAGCGACCAGATCTGCCAGTTTTATTGGGAGAACGCCCGCCACACCTCGTTTTTCGTGGTTCTGGGAGAACTCGATCGCGACACGGTGGCCCGCAACAGCCGGGAATTGGAGCGGATGATGAAGGCCCGGTTCGACTGTCTGCTGGCGGAATACGTCGGCTCGGGGGCCGACAGTTTCTATGGCGAAATCCACGTGCTGTTCGACTGGATGGGCCGGCAGAAACGCAATCGGCTGCCTCCGAAGCTCGACATGAAGACTTTGCGGAACAGCGAGCAGCGGTTTTATTGGCTGGACGTGGGAGACATTCCAGCGGCGAACCGGTTGGGGACCGCCGATCCCGATCGCCGTCAGGTTCCCAAGCCGCTGCGGGTGACGGCCGAGGTCATGCAGCCGGGCAATCGCATCGAGGTCACCAACCGGACCAATCGCACAGTCTTGCGGCTGACACCGGAGGGGGGCTTCATCAACTTCGACAAGAAGCTGCAGGTCAATCTCAACGGCCGGCAGAAATTTCACGACTTCGTACAGCCCGACCTCAAGGCGATGCTCGAATCGGCCCGGCTCACCGGCGACCGTCACAATATCGTGTGGGCCGTACTGGAACTGTAAAATGCCCCCAGTCGTGTTGACGTGACGGCGTACTGTCTGCCATTCCGCTTTGTTCCCAGGCCGCACATGAATCACCTTCCCGCGAAGCCCTGTTTTTGGGCGACAGTTTCTCGAGCCATATTCCCACTGTTGTGGCTGGTCAACCTGGACCGGGCTAGCCCTGCAAACGCCGTCGAACCACCGACGTCGCAGGCTCAGAGAGCTGCCACTGAGGCAGGGGAAAAGGCGACTCGGGAAAGAGCCGGCCAATTCATCGTCACCGTGGCCCGCAGCACTCCCGAGGCGACGCGCAAGGGGGAGGGGGATGTGATCGAGCTGAACGATGGCCGGCTGCTGTTGGTTTACATGGAGTTCTCGGGGACTGGCAGCGATTTCGCCAAGACCCGCTTTGTGGCGCAGGAATCGGCCGATGGAGGCCGCACCTGGTCCCGCCACCGCGTGGTGACGAACACCGCTGAGGGAGATCTGAATGTCTATTCCCCCAATCTGATCCGGGCGAAAGACGGGGGCATTCTGCTGGCCTTCATGCGGCAGCACCGCCCCGGATCACTCACCATTCACATTTGGAAATCGACCGACGAGGGGGCCCGCTTCGAGCCGTGGGCCGAGACGGCGCCCGGTAGTGATCTCGCCCTGTGCAATGCCACCATCAAACGGCTGGCGTCGGGCCGGCTATTATTGCCCGCCAGCCCCCCGGCCCCGGGCCAGCCGGCCGAGACCGGTCCCTATGCCGCGACGGTGCTCTTCAGCGACGACGACGGCCGCACCTGGACGGTATCGAAGTCGCGCCTCGAATTGGCGAAGCGGGGAGCCATGGAGCCGCATGTCGAGCAGACGGCCACAGGGCGGGTGTTGATGGTGCTGCGCAATCAACTGGGGAAGCTGCACGTGTCCGACTCGACCGACGACGGCGCGACGTGGAGCGCCCCGCGTCCCATCGACCTGCAATCGCCCGAATCGTGTCCCGAGCTGGTCCGACGGCCCGGAACGGATCATCTGGTGATGATCTGGAACAACAGTTACGACCCGGCGTTCCGTTCGCACTTCGGCAAACGCAGTCCACTGACCGTGGCAATCTCACGAGACCATGGTCAGACGTGGCAGCGGGTGGGAGACATCGAGACCGATCCCACGCGGGCCTTCTCGAACCCCGGTTGCCGGTTCACGAAAGCGGGGCGGGCGATCATCAATTATTGGACCTGCGAGTATCTTCCCGACTGGGCGATGCAGGACGTCATCGACCTGCGCGTGGCCGTGCTCGAACCCAACTGGCTGGAATAAGGGGTCAGGTCCATTTTCCCGGTTCGATGAAGGGGGCGGCTTCATTTTCCGTTGGGCGGGGTCGGAGCGGCCCCGTTTGCGGCGTCTCACATTCTCGCATGCGGGTCCCATGACCAGCTCTCCTCAATCGCCACCCCCCGGCGACCTGCCTCCTCCCGCTCCGCACGGGGTGGCGGTCAGCGGGATTGTCTTCGCGGTTCTGTTCAGTACCAGCCTGGTCCTGTTGCGGCTCGCGGTCCCGGCCGATCCCTCCGAGCCGGGTAGCTGGCTGGCCGACCCCGCTGCCCGCTACTGGCTGGAATGGGCCCTCAAGCTGATCCCGATCGCCGGAATCTCGTTCCTGTGGTTCATGGGAGTCATCCGCGATCACGTCGCGACCCACGAGGACCGGTTTTTCGCGACGGTCTTTCTGGGCAGCGGCATCCTGCTGGTGGGGTTGCTGCTCGTGGCCGGCGGGATTGCCGACGGAGTACTGCGGATGTTCGGAACCTCACCCCACGAGTCGGAGTCGCTGACGGCCGGCTCGCAGGCGGCGTTCGTCCTGGGTCGGCGGCTGGCGTCGTCAATCATGAACAACTTCGTCACCCGGATGGCGGCCGTGTTCCTGTTCGTCACGTCGTCCATCGGCCTGCGGACCAAAGTCTGGCCGCGCTCGCTTTCCTTCACCGGATATGCCTGCGGTCTGGTGTTGCTGCTGTTCATCAGCGAATCCACGGCCGTCCTGTTTCTGCTTCCCATCTGGGTGCTGCTGGTCAGCCTGTGGTTTCTGTGGCGGACTGTGACACCGGCGGAACGGTCCAGATGAGTGGCCGCTCCGTCAGCCAGGAGACCTCTCTTCCCCCCAGCGTTTCGACCTCTCCCACCGGTCGTGTTTACAACTCGGCCTCCCCTGTCTACGCTGACAACGGAGTGACAACACGAACGGGAGGGGTGTGTGCCGCGACGGATTGGAGAGTATCGCGTCCTGGACGAGTCGCTGCGCCGGTTGCTTTCGCAGGTCGACGAAACGGGCTGCGACGGCTGGCCAACCTACACCAAACTGTTCCGGTTTGTCCGTTCCCGTCTGGGGCAGGGAGGCTCCGAACGCGCGTATGCCGCATTGAAGGCTTCAGGTCAGGGGCCGGCGGTGTTGGTGCGGGGCCTGCTGCTGTATCTGCAGCAGTTCCAACCGGCGCAACTCGCGGTCGCGGGGGACGCGGCGCGGAACGCGACCTGGTCCACGGCGGACGACGCGGAACTGGTGGAAGCCTTCAGCACGATCTGCCTCGAATCGCAGGTACAAGCCGACTGGAGCCTGTTGGACGCCTGGCGGACCATTCCCGAAGTGGTGGCCTTCGCCGCCACCGGGGGGACCGAAAGCCTGCTGTGTACCAATCTCAACGAGGTGGAAACCCTGACCCGCGACATCTTTCTGGGAGTGGGGCGCTCGGTGCGGAAGGAAGTGGCGCCGGACGAGCCCGACGATGAGCCCCGGCTGCTCGACCTGGCCGCGCAACGCATGCAGCGGACCCTCGGCCAATATCAGGCGCAGGCCCGGGAATGGTGGGGAGCCTGTGAATGGGCGGTGCTCAAGGCGATCTGTGGCGGAATTCCCGTCGGCGGGAGTGTGTTTCTGCCGCTTTATGAATCCGTTTACCGGAAACTGCGGGAGGGGACGCGGAACGATCTGGAGATTGGCCCAGAGGACCTCATGTTTCCCAGCCGTTGGCTATTCATGCACGGACTGGTCGCGCGACCGGTGGATGGCGTGAACGCCCGGATTGGTTGGGTGACCGCCCGCCAATTGCTGACGGTTTACTATCAGGGGGCCCGCCTGGCCTACACCCGCGATCCACACGAAGGAGCGGGGCAGCCGGTCCGGATCCTGTGTGTCGGGGGGACGGAGTACTCCCGGCAGAAACTCGAACGCCATGGCTATCAGCGTCTGGGGAACATGCCGGGGTTCGATGTTCCGCTGTATGAAATGGTCGCACCGGCTCCCGAGGCACGCCCCTGGCTGCCACGGACACCGGCCGAGACCCTCTCACTGGTGATGGCGGCCTTCTTCCATGAAATCGCGGCCCGCGCGTCAGGAGGGGGCCGAACGCCCTAGCACACGGGCGCACGGCGGAAGGCCCTGTGTGGCGGATCGATGCGGCCAGACTGCCAGCCCGGTGGCCGACTTTCCTGCGTCCCCAGTGGCAGCGGTGGTATCGTGCCGCGGGCTCTTGTACGAAAAACCCGCAGGGCTGTCAGTGTTCGCCTCTTGACATCCCTCCGCAACCGTCAAGAATCGTTGGAATGGGTTGCGTGCGGGGGTTTTGGTGAAGGGGTGACCGGCACCGGGGCGCAGCAGTCGACCCTTGGCGCTGTTCCGATTCGCACTGCCACCCTGGAAGTCTGCACCATGTCCAAATCCCCCAACCCCCAGGACGTCGCCCCGCTCGAAACCAGTGATTCCCTGCGGCCGCATCCGACGCGTGCGGAACTGCTGGCCCTGGGCAAGAGCCTGCGCGAGAAGTGCCCCCGGCAATCGCACGGCGACTGGCAGCCGCCGCCGAACCGCCCCGACCCGCTGGAATTGATCCAGCAGTCCAACGTCGGGCGCCTGCCGCAACTGATTCCCATCCGCCACGGCCGTCTGCTGCATTCCCCCTTCAGTTTCTTCCGGGGAACCGCCCTCAACATGGCGCATGACCTGGCCACCACCCCCGCCTCGGGGCTGCGAGTCCAGGCGTGCGGCGATTGCCACCTGATGAACTTCGGGGCCTACGCCACCCCTGAACGCCGCGTCATCTTCGACATCAACGATCTCGACGAAACCCTGCCGGCCCCCTGGGAATGGGACATCAAACGGCTGGCCGCCAGCATTCATCTCGCCAGCCGCCACAACGGCTTCCGCGAAGCCCAGGCGCGCGACGCCGTGCTGAACTGTGTGCGCGCCTACCGCGAGCGCATGGCGGAGTACAGCCAGATGACCGTCCTGGAGATCTGGTACGCGAGCATCGACATCGAAGACCTGATTCCCACGATCCTCAGCGACAAGTCTCGGGCCCGTGCCGAGAAACGCCTCAAGAGCGCCCGCGAGCGAAGCGTGCTGGAACATGAATTCCCGGAACTCGCCATCAGCGAGGGGTGGACTCCCGCGATCCGCGAGAACCCTCCCCTCATCTTCCACCTGCGCGAGTCGAGCCACGATGAACAGATGAGGCATTTCCACGAGGCGTTCGCCCGCTACCGCGAAACCCTTCAGGAAGACCGCCGGCTGGTGCTGGACCGGTTCCGGGTCATGGACATCGCCGTCAAGGTGGTGGGGGTCGGCAGTGTCGGAACCATGTGTGGCATCGTGCTGTTGATGGCCGGTGAACAGGACCCGCTGTTCCTGCAGGTGAAAGAGGCCCGGCGGTCGGTGCTGGAACAACATGCCGGTCAGAGCCAACATGCCAACAACGGTCAGCGCGTTGTGCATGGACACCGCATGCTGCAGTCGGCCAGTGACCTGTTTCTTGGCTGGGCCGAAGGACAGCAGGGACGTCACTTCTACGTCCGCCAGCTCCGCGACATGAAGATCAAACCGATGGTGGAGGTCTTCACTCCTGCCGATATGTGGCAATACGCCGCCTGGTGTGGCTGGGCGCTGGCCCATGGCCACGCCCGCTCGGGGGAACCGACGAAGATCACCGGCTACCTGGGAAAAGGAGACCGCTTCGACGAGGCCCTGGCCGACTTTGCCGCCGCCTATGCCGACCAGACCGAGCAGGACTACGGCGTCATGCTGAAGGCCGCCCGGGATGGAAAGATCGAAGTGTTTGTCGAGCAGGATTGAGGGCTGGTCCCATAACCCTGCCGAAACGGCCGCGAGAGCGTTGCGGGAATCGGCAGGCGAACCTCAGGGATCCTGTCGGCCCGCGAGGCTGGTCATGACGGGAA
>JBKCTR010000313.1:0-3379 GCA_046318755.1 Planctomycetaceae bacterium | reverse complement strand
GGCCGGATGAGCATCCCGCCGACGCGTCGGTTGCTTCAGCCAGCTCGAAGAGAGGGGAGAAAGTGACGCGGGGATGGCCATTCATCCCTGATCTTCCCGCTGCAAATCCCGCTCGAGCTGCTGGATCTGATCGCGGAGCTCGGCCGCCCGCTCGTAGAGCTCCTCGCTGATGGCGGATTTCATTTCCGACCGCAGCCGGATCAGATCCTGACGTCTCCGGCTGTCTTGGGGTGCCCGCCGCGGGGCTTTGCCCACGTGCTGCACCTCGCCGTGGATGTTCTCCAGCAGCGGGAGCAGTTCGTCGCGGAAGGCGGTGTAGCAATCGGCACACCCCAGCCGCCCCTGTGCACGAAACTCTCGAAATCCCAGCTTGCAGGTCGGGCAGACCAACCGCTCGAGTTGTTCCAAATCCCCTTCCGAAAGCCCCGCCTCCTGGGCTGGTGCCGCGGGGGCCTGCGGAGAGAGCGAGGTGTACTTGAACTTCTGGGCACACTCTTCACACAGGTGGAGCTCGTTGGGCTTCCCCTTCTCAATGTCGGTGATGTGAAAGGTGGCCACCTTGGGGCACCGGTCGCACTTCATTCGTCTTCCGCCCTGACGCTCGCGACGATCGACCGGATGGGGACAGTCCAGTCTGCCCTGCCATGAGGTCGGAACCGCACAGAACTTGGTGTGGACTTGGTGTGGCACCCGGTACGGCGCCGCGTGAAAAGCGGCTTGGACAGTCCCCCGCCGCGTCTGCTACAACCAAGCAGTCGATTCTAGCCGGGGGGTGGGGGGTGTCAAGCCGCCCCAGCAAGTGCCTGAATCACCTAACTACTCTTCCCGTCTGTGGATGCGCTCCCCCCGCAGGCTGTTCTCCGGGTGTGACATGTCGCGATTCGTTCCCGACTTCGAGGCCTTTCAGCAGCTCGCGAAGCAGGGGAACATGGTTCCCATCTACCGCCAGTTGGTGGCCGACACCCTGACCCCGCTGACTGCCTACAGCCAATTGCAATGGGGGGACTCGAGCTTCCTGTTCGAGAGCGTCGTCGGCGGCGAGCAGGTCGGCCGCTTCAGCTTCCTCGGTTCGGACCCCTTCCTGCAATTCGAGGCGTTCGGCAATGAGGTGGTCATCACTCGCGATGGCCTCAGCGAAAGCCACCCCTCGACCGACCCCCTGGGAGAGTTCGAGCGACTCGTCTCCTCTTACCAGGCCCCCCACCTGCCCGGCCTGCCGCGCTTCTGTGGCGGAGCGGTGGGGTATTTCGGCTACGACGTGGTCCGCTACACCGAGCGGCTTCCCAACGCCCCCACCGACGACCGGCAGTTGCCCGATCTGGCCTTTGCCCTCTACGACCGCATGGTCATCTTCGACCAGATTCGCAAGACGATTCTGGTCGTGGTGAACAGCCGCACAACCGGTGGTGACCTGCGGGCCCTCTACGACCGCGCTTGCGAGCGAATCGACGAAACCTGCCGTCAATTGCAACGGGGCACGGCCAACCTGCAACTGACCGACATCGATGTGAAAGTCGAACCGAAGATCCCCTGGAAGTCCAACTTCACCCGCGAAGCGTTCGAGCAGGCCGTCTCAAAATGCCAGGATTACATCCGGGCTGGTGACATCTTCCAGGTGGTCATCAGCCAGCGGCTGCAGTTGGAGACTTCGGCCCGCCCGATCGACATTTATCGCGCTCTGCGGATCGTGAACCCCAGCCCGGTCATGTTTCTGCTGCGGACTCCGCGGGTGAACCTGATCGGGGCCTCGCCCGAGATCATGGTGCGGGTCGAGGAGGGAGAGGTGACCATTCGGCCTCTCGCGGGGACCCGGCGCCGAGGCAAAACCGAAGAAGAAGACCTGCGGCTCGAACAGGAATTGCTGGATGATCCCAAAGAACGGGCAGAACACGTGATGTTGGTCGATCTGGCCCGCAACGACGTGGGTCGGGTCGCCCAGTACGGTTCGGTCACCCTGTCCGATGTGATGAAGGTCGAGCGTTACAGCCACGTGATGCACATCACCTCGAACGTGACGGGCCAGCTTGCTCCGGGCCGCTCGGCCCTGGATGCTCTGCGGGCAGGATTGCCTGCGGGAACAGTCTCGGGGGCCCCCAAGGTGCGGGCGATGCAGATCATTGATGAGATCGAGCCCCATCGCCGGGGCCCCTATGCCGGGGCCGTCGGCTACCTCGACTTCACCGGCAACATGGACACCTGTATTGCCCTGCGAACCCTGGTGATGATCGGACAGACAGCCTACGTGCAAGCTGGGGCAGGGATCGTGGCCGACAGTGTGCCATCCGAGGAATACCAGGAAACTCTTAACAAGGCCAAAGGGTTGCTGACCGCGATTGAGATCGCCCAGTCGCAGCTCTAGGGCGTTTGGCGCTCCTCTGGCTGCTCCCCTTGGCTTGTCCCGGGGGGTGGCCCGCCTTATACTCTCCCGCTTCCTCTCGCCGGTTGCTGTGCCTTCCGTCCGAGAGCGTGTCCAGGAAGCGACATTCTTTCACGTCAGGTTGTTGTCATGGTCTACCGTCCCCGTACCAAGCTCGTCAAAGCCCGCAAGGCCAAGCGCTGCCCCAAGTGTGGCGTGCTCGTTCAACGCCGCGTCCGCTGCAAGGTTTGCCATAAGGCCCAAAAGGCCTGAGTGGCGCTCGCGAGCGGCCCCCCGGCCAGCTTTGTGAAGTTCAACTCTGGCGTGTTTTTGAATTCGCGCTCTCTTGTCCTTCAGGTTATCTGCCGTACAGTGGGAGATGTTTCCCCCAGTTCGAGGTTCTGGACGGATTGGGTGTGATTCCGCGTGATCCGTTTTTCGGGTCAAATTGCGCGTTAGTTTTCGCGGACCCCTCCAGGGTCCGCTTTTTTTTGTCCGGTCTTCAATTCCCGCTCACAGGCATCGGTCTCGGATTGATCCTCGGAGGTCTTGCTCCTCCCCCGGATGCAGTCAGTTGCCTGTGCACCTCTACGATGGGTTATTCGGCTGAATCTGGCACGCCGCGGGTCGATCCCAAGTTGTGCCCATTCACAAACGATCCCTCTCCGGCCTTGTGCTGCCAGTTCTCTCCCCGTTGCCAATCGAAATTTTCTTTCGGGAACCGGAGCTGGCCGTGCGGAACGTTTCTCTGCAACCGGTGATTGTCTAGACTCCCTCAGGGGTCTGGCACGTGACCTTCGTCCGGCAAACCCCCAAGTTGCCATCGTACCCAACTGATTCACTTCCATGAACGCACCTGCCCGTCCGACCCATCCAGGCGCTGCCGCGGCCACTCCCCCCACAGTCATGATGCGCGATGGCTGGCACTGTCTGCACCTCTACTACCGAATTCGATCGGCCGTGCAGGGGATCAATTCCAACGTGCAGCGGAGCACGCTGGGATCCCTGACCCGGTCCGTGCAG
>JBKCTR010000312.1:0-3311 GCA_046318755.1 Planctomycetaceae bacterium | reverse complement strand
GGCATGGACCACTTCCAGCTCGGAACCATCGGGGTTACACCGCAGCACGGCCCCCTGATCCGGATAGACCAGCCGATTCTGCTCGCGGGTCTGGATGTTGAAGCCCCGATCACCAATGCTGAAGTAGATGCGGCCATCGGGCCCCATCCGCAGACCGTGGGAATCGTGACCGCGAAATGCAACCCGCACGCCATAGCCCGACTGCAGACTGGTACGCTCATCAGCCCGCCCATCTCCCGTGGTGTCCCGCAGCGACCAGAGATGCGGAATGTTGGTGTACCAGACCGTCCCCTGCCGCGCCAGCACCCCGGCACCGGTCCCCTCCAGCACGCCGTGGAAACCGTCGGCAAAGATGACCGAGTCGTCGGCCTGGCCGTCGCGGTTGGTGTCGGTCAACAGGCGGATACGGTCTTGTTCCGTCCCATACCGCGCCTCCAACTGGTCTCCCAGGTGCCGTCGAAAAAAGGCGAGGCGATCGGCCACCGTCATGGCCGCGAGGTCTTCGTCGACCCAGTCGGCATGATCCCGGTTGTCTTCGACCCCCTTCAATTGGCGGAAAGTCTCGGCCACATAAATCCGCCCCTGCTCATCAATGCAGAAGGCGACGGGGTTGGCCAAGAGCGGCTCAGCGGCCCACAGTTTCACCTGGAATCCGGCGGGAACCCGGATGCGGGCGATGGCCTTTTGCCCTTCATCCGATGCGGGGGCAATGGCGGGCCGGTCATTGAACCGCGCCGGTGGTGCTGGCCCCGTTGTCCGGTTCTCCGAGCCGCCTTGCTGGGCACTGGCGGGCGTGGCCGCGAGCAGCACCAGGGTGAAGAGTCCCATCCAGCGGCGCAGACCGTGTTCCGCCGCGTTAATTCGCGTCCACCACATCGCCATTCTCCGAGTGCGGCAGGCTGTTTCGCCCGCCTTCGCCGATCGCCAGTCTATCGGGTTTCAGGTCGCCTCGACAGGGACCAGCCCCGGCGTTCCCCGGGGGACGATCAGGCCACTCCCTGCACCACCGTGGCGCTCGCCTGCCCCAGGCGCGTGACACTCAATTTCAGGAAGATCGGATTGCGCGGTGCCGTGGGCTCCCGCACCACATTCAACCGACAGGCCGAGTCGGGCTCGCGGTAATTCAGCGTGGGGGGAATGAAGCCCTCTTTCAGTCCAGCCAGGGAGCCGACGATTTCAATCATCCCCGTCCCGGCGGCGGCATTCCCCCAGAAACTCTTGAGGGCCGTCACGGGAACCCGCTCGGCGAGGTTGCCGAAGACGTCGTGAATGGCCTCGGCCTCGGCCACATCGACCTTGCGGTCCGACAGGCCGTGGGCGTTGATGTGGCCAATCTGGTCTGGCGTCAGGGCGGCATCGCGCAGAGCCGCCTTCATCGCCAAAGCCATGGCGAGGCGCAGGTTCGGCGTCGTCCCGGCGTTCGCACAGGCCGAGCCCGCCCCCAAGACGGTCCCGTAAATGGTCGCTCCCCGGTTGCGGGCCGAGTCCGCGTCTTCCAGCAGCATCGACGCGGCCGCCTCCCCCACCACCTGACCGTTGCGCCGGGCATCAAACGGGCGCGATGCGTCCTCAGGCTTCTCGAAGTCGCTCGCCAATTGGTCCCACATGCAGGCGTGAATGGTCTTGAGCGCGTGCAGACGGGTCCCCGTCGCTCCGGTAATCATCACGTCGGCATGGCCACGGGCAATCACCCGCAACGCCTCCCCAATCACCAGGTTGGCCGACGCCTCGTCGAGGGTGATCGAATTGTTCGGTCCCCGCGCATCGGCAGTGATGCCAATGTGACAGGCCGGCATGTTGGGCAGGTACTTCAGCAGCCACAAGGGAAACAGCTTGGGCATCCCCTTCTCGGCCCACCAGTCGTGGTGGAAGCTGCCATCCGCCTCATCAGTCGCGGCAAAGCAACCCTCGGCCAGATCTTCAGGCACACTGAACATCAGGTTGGCCCCAAATTCCACCCCCAGCCGCTCGGGAGCGATGGTCCCTTCCTTGATCCCCCCGTGATCCATCGAGAGGTTCGCCGCCGCGTAACCCAGTTGGATCTCCCGGCACATCACCCGGATCGCCTTCTTCTGCTCCCGGCTCTTCGCGAAGCTGGAGGGGTTGAAGTCGCGGATTTCCCCGGCGATATGGTGCGGGGCGGGGGTGTAGGCCAGCGTGGTGACAGGTCGTATGCCACTCTGGGCTTCCCGCAGATTCCGCGTGAAGTCCTCGAGGGACAGGCCAATCGGGCTGACGACTCCGAGTCCGGTGATCACCACCTGACGCTCGGATTGCTTGTGTCCGGTCATAAAGCAGCACTGTGGGAACTGGTCCCGGAGACTGTTGGGAGAAACTCCCGTCGGGGGGAACGCGGGAGAAATCCTCACGCCTCCCCAGCCAGCCTCGGGGCAGGGATGGGTGTACGAACGGGCAAGATAACGTCTTTTCCCAGTCGAGAGAAGGTAACCTGCGTGATTGGATCAGGGGTCCCTTATGCGTTGGCCAGATCGGGATCGAGCCGTCACCGGAAAACGGGGCTCCCCGACCTTATCGAGAGGCGTTGTGCTTCCGCATCGCCGAGATGACGCCGTCGCTCACCCCGTATTGATGCAGTTGGACGACCGACTCGGGAGAGAGGTCGAACTGCCCCCCGCGATCCCGGATCGTCTCGCACACCAGCTTCTCACTGCAGCCGCTGGAAACCATGTGCAGCACGTCTCGGTTGCTCATCAGGTAGGTACGGCGGTCCCGGGCGGCCCGTTCGTAGGCCACCTGCCGGGCGAGGTGATCGCGGCGGTCGGCCTCATCCTGGGCGTTTCCGGCCAAGGCGCCAAAGGCGGTCCCGGCCAGGCCTCCCACCACGGCGCCCGCCCCCGTTGCCCCGAATTGATGCCCCACCACAGCCCCCAGGGCGGTTCCCCCCACCGCCCCCAACCCCGCACCCTTTTGCGTGTTGTTGACATTGCTGCACCCGCTGGTGACGCAGCTGGCCAGCAATGTCGTCAGAATGAAGCCACGCGCTGCCATCGCATCTCGTGGAGACATGATTGCGTCCTGTGGACAGATGTGCGACATCTTGCGGTGCGTCGGCACCGTACCTTGGCAGTATCGGCATTCCGTACCGATTGGAATGAATCTGCCGAAACGAGGGGACGGTTTTTCGTCATAAAAAGCCGGGTGTCGGGCCGGTTTTCAGGCATTGACTGGGGCACCGGGATTCGTGCCGGAAAATGCCCTTCCGCTTCGCAAACTCAAGAGGCCCTTTGAGGATTCCACGATGAGCACTCCGCCAGAATGTTCCTCCCCGCCCACCGCCGCTGCTCCCGAGC